>DAIDGW010000034.1 GCA_027452245.1 Acidobacteriaceae bacterium | reverse complement strand
ACCTGGTCGCCGCCGTTTCGGACATCTCTGTTAAAGAATCGTGAATGGCGAGTCTTTCCGACCTGAAGTGAATCATCCTAAACAGAAAGACCTTTGTTGACGATGCAGGAGTTTAAGGTCATGAGCGATGATGCCTTGGGTGAAAACGAAGCTGGCTTGGTCCATCTCCACATCTGTATCCACTGCGGCCATTCGCGAACGCGAGAAGACGTTGGGGACCAGGAACTCAGTTCGGGGATTGTGCATTGCCCAAGATGTGGTATGGATGGTCCCTTGAACATCGAGATTCGGGATTTGCCGGCGTAATGTGAGGTCAATGAAACGCCCCCATGTTCGATCAGGCACTCATGGGTAGTCGCGCCTGCGCAGGTTTACGCAGACTCTCCATCTTTTGTGCGGTCGCTTTGACGAACTCCCGCACAAGCCGCGATTTGCTGTCGGCACGGGCGGCAAGGTTCGTGACGAGCAGTAGGTTTTCTTCGGCAAGCGGACGCATGGTGATGCCGTCACGCGCGATCCGCCATGCTCCGGCCGGAGTCAGGAATGCCAGGCCGCCAAGCTCCAGAATTAGCGGTACCGCCTCTTCCGCACCCGTGACGTGATGCAGCTCCGAAGGTTCGACTTCCGCCTTCGCAGCCGTGCGCTTTACGGAGTCATACATGTGCGGGCTCACCTGTTTTGCAAACAGAATCCAGACCCGGCTGTGCAGGTCTACAACTCTCAATTCGCGACGGACAGCCAGAGGATCATTCCTCGACATTGCAATGTAGAGAGGATGCTCCGCCAGCTTCAGGAACGTAAGCGGCGGTGTCTCGGGAACGCCCGTCGTGATCGCCAGATCGAGCGTTCCGGCGATGACCTCGTTCGCAACCTCATGCGAATACCGGCTTGACCAGTTGATCCTCAGGCCCGGATAAAGCGGCAGATGAACGGATCGAATAGCCGCGGCCAGCCACGGGTCGGTGTAAGAGGACCTGCCGATGTTGAGAACTTCGCCAGCGCTGTCCGAATCAGCTCTGGCCGAAACCATGGCGCGCTCGATCAGTTCGATCGCCGGTCGCGCGTCGGCAACGAACTTCCGGCCAGCAGCGGTCAGCTCGACTTTTCGATGATCGCGCTCAAAGAGAGGTTTATCGAGCAGAGTTTCGAGTTCTGCGATATGCCTGCTCAGGGCAGTCTGGTGGATGCCGAGCCGCACCGCAGCTCTGGAGAAATTCAGTTCCTCCGCGAGGACGGTTGCCGCCTGTACCCAACGAAGTTCTGGGAGAACCATAGCTGTCCTCCGCCGAGAGAAGACCAAGGGCAGCAACAGCTTAAGGATTGGATATGCAATAGGAAGCGGCGTCCCACCACCGGGTGCGAGCAGCGATGGATCAGGCAGCAGGTGTTGATTTCGATGCCTCTTCACTGCGCACTGGTTGCCAACGATGTGCTCTGTTATGCGCGTTCCGCATAACAGTCTTCGTATTTTTCATTGGACTCTGCAAACATTGAGGGCCACTCTCGTCCTCACAGGGCTAAGAAGACAAGGAAAAACAAGTCACTCGCCCTGGTGGAAAACGCGGGCCGCAAGCGCAGCAGCCACCGCATAAAGACGAAACGCCAGATCTCAGCCAAATGCGACGAGTCGCCTATGAAGAAACCTCCCCTTCTGAATCCAGACCAAGCAGCGAAGGTACTGCAAATGGATCGACGGACCCTCGTTTACTGGGCCAGGCGCGGCTACGTGCCGTCGCACCCGATGGGCGAAGGCCGACGAAAAATGTGGCGCTTTGTGGAGAGCGAACTGGTGGAGTGGGTGATCGCTCAAGGTTCCACTACCGGCAGACCTCGGCCGCCCGCTACCATAGAGGCAGCCATCGGCGCTCATGCACGGAGGATCGCATGAGCCGCTTTCAACAGGGAAGCCTCTTGAGACTGAAGCGCAAAAACGGCCCGGACATCTGGGTATTCCGCTGGTACGACGAATTTGGCGGGACACGCAGATACCGCAAACGCACCATCGGCACAGTGATCGAGTTGCCGAAGCGCGGCGATGCGGAAAAAGCCGTTGCCGATTTTCGCGCCAACATCAACGCCGAGGTTCGCGTCCCAATGACGGTCGCGGAACTCGTAGCCCACTATCGCCTGCATGAGCTAACACCGGATCGTAAGGCATTCGCCACGATCCACGGCATTTCGCAATATCTGAAGAACCACATCGTTCCCAAGTGGGGCGACAAGGCTCTCTCAGACGTACGAACCATGCAGGTGGAGGAGTGGCTGCACTCACTCGCTCTTGCGCCGGGAACCCGGAGCAAGATTCGCAACGTTATGTCGGCAGTGTTCAATCACGCCATCCGCTACGAGTGGATCCACCACAACCCGATTACCAAGGTCCGCTGTTCGGCGAAGCGTCTGCGTGAGCCCGATGTGCTCACGCCGGGCGAATTCGCCGCGCTACTTGCCGAGCTGCCGCTCCGCGAGAAGGCTATGGTAATGCTTGCCGCCAGTACCGGGCTGCGGCGTTCTGAACTCGTGGCGCTCACCTGGAGGAACGTCGATCCAGTCCTGATGCAGGTCAACGTGCTGCGCTCCTGCGTCCGCGGACGCTTCGGAGATACCAAAACCGAAGCCAGCCGCAAGCCGGTTCCGCTGCACCCGGCGGTAATCGACTGCCTGTACGCCTGGAGGGAAATCTCGCCCTACGGCGACGACGACCACTTCCTCTTTCCTTCAGTTCGCAAGGAAGGCAAGCAGCCAGTGACGCCGGATATGGTCCTGAAACGGGTCATCCGGCCGGCACTGGAGCGCGCAGGCATCACGGGGAAGGTAATCGGCTGGCACACGTTCCGGCACTCGCTCGCCACCAATCTGCGAGCGACTGGGGCGGACCTGAAAACCGCCCAGGAACTGCTGCGTCACGCCAACTCGCGAATCACGCTTGAGATTTACACGCGGGCCATTTCCACGACCAAGCGCGAGGCCAACAACAAGGTGGTAGAGATGCTGATGGCCGGAGATTCAGCACCCTCGCCAGCACCCTCGGATCAAGTGATAGACGCACGCAAAAAGGGTGCTGAAATCGTTCAGCACCCTTCAGCACCCTCACGGGTAAAACTTGCCACTTTTACTTCGCCTTAAGTCTAACAATCCGCTTGACTTAATGGCGGGGACGACGGGGCTCGAACCCGCGACCTCTGCCGTGACAGGGCAGCG
>DAIDGW010000033.1 GCA_027452245.1 Acidobacteriaceae bacterium | reverse complement strand
CCGCGCCTGAGTTTCGGGCCCGAGACTGCCTACGGATCTTTAGCTCAGACCGCATCTGATCCGAAGCGCAAGAAGGGAGCAACCTCGGAGAAGCACATCTCCCAGCGCACTCGCGCCGCCTCCTCCGGTGCGGAATGATCGGACATCGCTTCTATTTATCGCGTTCGAACAGGTACAGGGCGGCGCGGGTACCGAACAGGTGTTCCGGATACGGACCGATGTCGGGGGCATTGACCTGGTCCACAAGTGAGTATCCCTGGTGGGCGAAGTCCCATCCCCAGTCGAAGAAGCCGCGGTTGCGGATAAGGTTGGGCTTCCATCCCCAGGAGCGTTCGTCGTCGACGTAGACCAGCCAGCGCGGGCGCGTCGTGGTCAGTTCCTGCTTCACCTGCTCCTGCATCGCGGGCGCGAAGCGGTGCTTTTCCAGCAGCGGGTACATGTACAGATAACTGCTGGTGCACTGCAACCGGGTGTAGAAGCAGATCTCAGGTTCGGAGCCGATGATGCCGATCTGGTCTCCCGGCGCGGCGTGCGCATGGATGAAATCGGCGATCGAGACCGCGTCGGCGTAAGGCTGGTCGTAATGAATCTTGCGGCTCAGCGGAATCGGACCGTAGCGGAAGAACGAGTGGTACTGGCCATGAACAGAAACCATGTAGACGATGGCGAAATAGAGAGCGGGAACTAAGGCAAAGCGGCCCGCGCGGAACGATTGCAGCTCGCGGCGGGCGCACTCGATGGCTACCCCGGCACAGAGCGCGGCGGCGGGCAGGAGCACGATGTAGTAGTGCGGGCGAAAGTAGAGTCCGGGAAAAACCGCCACTGCCGAGAAGAAGAAGAGACTGGCGATGAAGCCGCCGTGGGCGCGTGCGCTTCGGCTCCAGAGAGGCGCAGCGAGTCCGAGAAGCACGATTTCCCAGAGCACGAATGGGCGGATGGCCCAGGGAAAGCTGAAGCCGAAAAATTTCCAGCCGGTCGCAAGGCTGTTGAGTTCTCCGTAGGCTCGAGCGTAGGTCCATGTCCAGAACCAGAAGGTGTGAAATACCCCGACATAGAGCAGCCACACGCAGGTCAGAAGATAGGGAACAAGAGTGCCGAGGACGAGCGTTCCGGCGCGAGTGAAAAAAAGCTTGTTGAGCGAAGCATGCTTCCAGTCGCGCCAAAGCAAATAGAATCCGGCGAAAAAGGCGAAGAGTATGCCGGGTTGCTTGGCGAGAAACGAGAGACCGAAAGCCACTCCGCTGAGGAAAAACAAGATGAGCTTGCCGGTGTCGATGGCGTCGAGCAGGAACAGGATTCCCGGAATCGCGGCAAGTACGACGAAGTGAGTGGCATGTCCGTCAATGCCCAGAACCGCCGGACGCGCCGCAAAGAAAACATACGTGATGCCGGCGACGGCGCCGCAGAGCGATCCGTGCAGACGCTTGCCGAGAAGAAAGACGAAGAAGGAAGCCGCGGTGGTTACCAGGATCATGCCGAGGTGAATCCCCGCGGCGGTCTCGCCGAAAATGGCCATGATCAAGGCATAGGCAATGTAGGTGCCGGGCAGCTTCATGTTGGCCGCGAGTTTGTAGGGCGGGATACCGTGGAGCAACTGCTGGCCCATGTAGGCGTACTCGCCTTCGTCGCGCTCGAGCGGCATGGTACGCAGCCGGAAGCGGATGACGGCAAAGAATGCGAGCGCCGCGATCAGGGCAAAATAGCACGCGTAACGCAAGCGGCGGCTCTCGGCGCGGGTCGCGGAGTGCAACGATTGCGCAGGTGTTTCAGGGATGGGGGAAGTCACAACTTGGTGCATGTCAGGCTGGACGATCCGCTTTCCTAGTGATGCAATGACGGCTAAAAGATATTAGATGCTCGGCCGGCGCTGCATGAGTGTCTCAGACAGGATATTCTGAAAGAAGACTGAGCGCGGCCCACAGAGTCCCCGCCAGATAAGGATTGCACGTTCGTTGGCTTCCCGTCCCATCAGCAGGCGAAAATTTTTTACCCTGGCAGGAGCCGGCACATTGGCCGCCGTCGGCGGCGATGCCTTCCTGTGGGAACCGAACCGCCCCATTGTGGTGCGGAAGCAGATCGCGTTGCGGCGCTGGCCTGAGCGGCTGAACGGCTTCACCATCGCCATGCTGAGCGACTTCCACTACGATCCGTATTTTTCGGTGCATCCTTTGCGTGCCGCGGTTCCCATGGTGAACAAGCTGCGGCCGGACCTGATTGTGCTGACCGGGGATTTCGTTTCCGTTCCGATTGAAGATCAGAACCGGGAGAAGGCCGCGGAAATGGTTGATCCCTGCGCCGAACTGCTGCAGCAGATGCAATGCAAGCACGGGCTCTGGGCGGTGCTGGGCAATCACGATGACGAGACCGATCCGGTGCGGGTGACTGAAGGGCTGGCGCAGAAAGGGATTCCCGTGCTGGGGAACCGGTCGGTGGCGATCGAGCGCGACGGAGCACGGTTCTGGTTGAGCGGCGTCAACGATGTGCTGAGCTGGACAGCGGACTTGGGCGAATCGCTGAAACCCGTGCCAGCGGACGAGCCAGTCGTACTGCTGGCTCACGAACCCGATTACGCCGACGAGGTAAAGAGCTACCCGGTGGACTTGCAACTCTCCGGGCACTCGCATGGCGGGCAGATCCGGATTCCGTTTCTACCGCCAGTATATTTGCCGCCATTGGCGAAGAAGTACATATGGGGACTGTATAAGCTTGGCGGGCTGACGCTGTATACAAATCCGGGGTTGGGAACCATCGGAATCGCGGCGCGGCTGAACTGTCCGCCGGAGATCACCTTGATCACGCTGCACCGTGCAACCGGTTAGCCCAAAGATGCGCAAGGGCTTTCCTAACGGAGCAACGGCGGAGTAAGGGATTCGAGCTAACACATTGCTGGTTCGTGGCTTAGTGCGTCGGCAACTTGGCCCGTGATTTGCCCTGAAGAGGTGGTGTTTTCAGGGAAGGCCGATGAACCGAAATCTGTGGTCATTAACACTGGCAGTTCTTGCAATGTGGAGTAGTGCAAGTGCGAAGGTGACGGGTCCCGAGCCGGGGTCGAGGTGGCTGGAATCGAAGGAAATCCTGTTGCGGCGGCCGCTGACGCGGAGATCGCAGTTTGCGGCGGTACAGCATGTTGGGCCGTATCCGACATGCTCGAAGATTCAGGTGCCGCAGGCGCTGCTGACGCCGGATCCGCTGTGGGAGCCGAATCACGAACGTCCGCGCGTGCAGGTAAGTTTCATTGTCGGAATCGATGGGCGCGTTTACAGTCCTCTGATTCTGGAGAGCGCGGGACTGAGCGGCGACCGGCGAGTGCTGCAGACGGTGCTCTCGTGGCGATTTCGTCCAGCGATGTGCAACGGAGCGCCGACTGAGACCGAAGGACAAGTTTCATTTTCGAGCCGCTGAGCAGCGCGTGTCGGCTAGAATGACGACACGGAGTGGATGTGGAACAGGACAAGAAAGTTTCCAAAGAACCGCGGCTTGCTTCAAGCAAGAAATCAGAAGCGGAAATTCCCGCCGAGCTGCCCGCGGCGTTGCAGGATATCTACCGGAAAATGGCGCCAGAGACGAGACGTCCGCGATCGAACGAGGATGCGATGGCGGCGGCGAGGGAAGTTGTACAACGGCTGGCGGCCGAAGCCGAAGCGGAAAATCCTCTGCACGCGATGGGCGAGGAGACCGACGAGCGAGTGGCAGTTGTGTGCCCGGTGTGCGGATATCGCAACCGCGAAAACAATAAATATTGCGGCATGTGCGGGCTGTCGCTGGCGGAAGAACAGAAGCCGCGGCGGGGAGATTCGTCCGCCGCGCATCCCGGCGAGCACGAGAGGGTGGAAATGTCGAACGAGCGGCACGGGCCGGTCGTTGCCGAAACCCACCACTACCATCACCACTATCACCATCATTATTTTCAGGGAGGAACAGCGGCGGAAGCGGGCGGGGTGCGTCCGGTTTCGGAGGTGCCGCGCGAAGGGGAGAAACTGCGTTCTTCAGCGGGGTTGCGCAGCGAATCGATGAGCCGGTCGGAAGCCGCGGTGCGGCGGGTGATCCAGGAGTGGGTTGTGGCCTGCAACACGAAGCGCCTGGACGATCTGCTGGAGTTGTATGTACCGGACGGGCTGGTGTTGCGGTCGAATTATCCGGCGGTGCGGGGAGCAGCGGCGATCCGGGAATTTTTCTTTAGCGCGCTCGATGCGGGCCTGGGCGAAGTGGAACTGGAGCCGATTCGAGTGGAAGTGGTTGGCGACATGGCGTACGAAGCAGGCAAGTGCAAGGCACTGGTTCCGGGCACGACAGGGAAGCGGCGCGAGGAGCGCGGAAAATATCTTTGCGTGTTTGCGCGGCAGAGCAATGGGGAGTGGAAGATCGCGTCAGATTGCTGGTCGAGCGATCTGTCGCTGGTGGCGCTGGAATCGGATGTGACGCCTGTGGCGAAGATACGGAAGAGCTGATAGAAGGCCATCCGGGACACCTATACCGTTTGCACCGAAGTCGACGCGGTTGCGAATCAAACTGGAAGCAGATAGCTAGGAACTGTTGTTCATTCCTTCAGCAGCTGGCGAGCGATTACCAGCCGCTGGATTTCGCTGGTACCTTCGCCGATCGTGCACAGCTTTACGTCGCGATAAAACTTCTCGGCGGGATAATCTTTGATGAAACCGTAGCCGCCGTGAATCTGCACTCCTTCGTTGGCGCATCTGACCGCGACCTCGCTGGCATAGAGCTTCGCCATTGAAGACTCTAGCGTCGTCTTCATGCCAGCATCTTTCATCGCGGCAGAACGCATGGTGAGCAGGCGCGCCGCATCGATTTCTGTGGCCATATCGGCCAGCTTCCACTGGATGGCCTGAAAGTCGCTGATGGGCTTTCCGAACTGCTGCCGCTCTTTGGAGTATTTGAGCGCGGCATCGAACGCGCCCTGCGCCATGCCTAGCGAAAGTGCCGCAATGGAGATGCGACCGCCGTCGAGGACGCGCATGGAGTCGACAAATCCCTGGCCTTCGGTGCCCAGCAGGTTTTCCGCCGGGAGCACGCAATCTTCGAAGATGAGTTCGGCAGTGTCGCTGGCGCGCAATCCCAGCTTGTTTTCTTTTTTGCCGGGACGGAATCCCCTGGTGTCTTTTTCTACCAGGAAGGCCGAGAGACCGTGCGTGTGCGCGGCGCGATCGGTCACGGCGATGACGACCAGCACGTCGGCGTAGTGGCCGTTGGTGCAAAAAGTCTTGGTGCCGTTGAGAACCCAGCTGTTCCCCTTGCGGACTGCAGTCATGCGCGCGCTGCCGGCGTCGGAACCGGAGGCCGGTTCGGTCAATCCCCAGGCGCCGATGAATTCTCCAGTGGCCAGCCTGCTGACATATTTTTTTTTCTGCGCTTCGTTGCCGGCGAGAAAAATGTGGTTCGAGCATAGTGAAGTATGCGCGGCCACGATAATGCCGACGGAACCGTCGACGCGAGACAGTTCCTCGATCGCGGTAACGTACTCGACGTAGCCCATGCCGGCGCCGCCGTATTCCGCGGGAAAGATGGTGCCCATCAGGCCGAGCTTGCCGAGTTCCTTAATGGTCGAGAGCGGAAATTGACCGGCTTCGTCCCACTCCATGACGTGCGGAGCGATTTCGCTCTCGGCGAATTCGCGGACCGTTTTCTTCAGTTGCAATTGTTCTTCGTTCAGTTGGAAATCCACAATCTTGCCTCGCTTCGGGCCCCGTTGTGCTGGCTGCGAAAAGAATTTCCGGCGCAAGACTTGAATGGCTGAGGGACACGAGTGAACTCGCGCCCCTTCCGATTTCTTTTCAGCAGCATGCCCAGTTCAGCAATTGCCTGGGGCCGAACTCCTGATTACAGCACAGTGAACGGAAGGCACAAAGTTACCAGAGAAGGCCTGCCGGGAATTATCGGGAAGGCGCATGAACGCTGGTGATTTCGCATGTCCCGCCGATTGCGCCTACCGACCGGATGGTTTGGGCTCAATCGAAGCGGGGCCCGATTTTTCTTGCGACGCGCGGCCCGGCACTGACGCGCCGAGATCAGGAGTCCTATCTGGTGACATCTTCTGCGCTGAGGAATTTCTGGAAAACTTCGTTGGACAATAACCGCCCTCTTGCGGTCAGACGAATGGAATTCCCTAGCGGTTGCAGGAATCCACCGGCGGTTAAGTCCCCGATGACAGGCCGCAACGGGATGAGAGAATCTGCGCCGAAGTCTGCCGCTACTGATTCCAGATCAACGCCACGGTTAAGGCGCAATCCAAGGAAGAATGTTTCCTCAACCGCCGCTTGAGGATGGACCGGAGTTTGATCGATTGGAGCGCCCGCAGAGAATTTTTCCAGCGAATCCGAGGTAGAGAAACGCACGGCTTCGATTGCTGCAGCGGAGGACGGAAGCATGGAATGGGCATCCAGGCCGAAGCCGAGATATGGCTGGCGCGTCCAATATTTCAAATTGTGGCGCGAGGCGAACCCCGGGCGCGCGAAGTTGGAAATTTCGTATTGCGGGATTCCCGCGGCCTCCAGGCGCTCGCAGGCGGCGAGGTAAGAATCGGCGGTGGCGTTTTCGTCAGGAACAAAGTGAGCGTGATAGCGAGTGCCGCCGGCGATGAGTTCACGACCGAGACGCGAATCTTCGTCGATCTCGAGCATGTAAACACTCACGTGCGGAGCGCCGGATGCGATCACCTGGTTCAGCGAGTTCTGCCAACTCTGGGCGGTTTGGTGGGGCAACCCGGCGATCAGGTCAATGTTGATGTTGGAAATCCCCGCAGTTCGTAGCCGGGCGATTTCTTCCAGAACGGTTTCGCATTTGTGCAAGCGTCCGACGGCACGCGCTTCTTCATCGACAAACGACTGCACGCCGAGGCTGACGCGATTAACTCCGCATTTGACGAGGGTATCAATCAAGCCTGCACTCAGAGTTCCCGGGGCACATTCGACGGTAACTTCGGCCTCCGGCAGGACTTCAAATTCTTCTCGGACTGCGGCGAAAATTTTCTCCAACTGCTCTGGATCAAGCACGCTTGGCGTTCCGCCGCCGAGATAGATGGAATCCACTGGGCTGGCTAGCACTCCGCCGACATCGGCTACCGTGCCGCGTGCATTGGCAATGTCGTGGCAAACCCGGTCCACATAACGCACGAAGACAGAACGCGAAAACACGTCGGAGGCGAAGTTGCAGTAGCTGCACTTTGTTAGGCAGAACGGCACGGAGATGTAGATCCCCAGGGGCATCGATTTGATTATCCCAGTTTCCGGAGAGGGCGAGCTACGGATGGTCTCCACAGTTCTGGCAAGGGACCAGAAATCTGACACCTTAAGGTTTTCCATCCGGCTGGCTGATTCCGCCATCTATTTGAGGTACCCTGTTGAAAGGCGCTGAGGTGGGGTAGCGCCGCGCCGGTTCCGACCCGATCATGGCCCAGGAAGAAGAGATACTCGGTAAAGCGTACGATAGCCGACTGATGCGGCGACTGCTGAAGTATCTGCGGCCATATCGGTTGCAGGTCACGATCGCGATTGTATCGATCGTGCTCAAGTCATTTGCCGACGTGCTCGGGCCGTATCTGACCAAGGTGGCGATCGACCGCTACTTATCGCCGGAAAAGGCGAGTTCCACCGGAATTTGGAGCTGGCTGAGCCCGCAACCGCTGATCGGCATCAGCCAGATCGCTTCGATTTATGTTGGATTGCTTGCTCTGACTTTCGTCCTCGAATTTCTGCAGACCTACTTCATGCAGTGGACTGGCCAGAAAGTGATGTATGACCTGCGCAGCCAGATTTTCCGTCACCTGCAGCACATGCACATCGCGTTCTATGACAAGAACCCGGTGGGAAGGCTGGTCACGCGGGTCACGACCGATGTGGACGCGCTGAATGAAATGTTCACGTCAGGCGTGGTCTCGATTTTCGAGGATTTCTTCGTGCTCGCCGGGATCATCCTGGTGATGCTGTGGATGAACTGGAAGCTGGCCCTGATCACGTTCGCGGTGCTGCCGGTCATCATCTACTCGACGATTGTGTTCCGCGACCGGGTGCGCGATTCTTACCGCCGCATCCGTGTGGCGATCGCGCGGATCAACGCATATTTGCAGGAGCACGTCAGCGGCATGGTGGTGGTGCAGTTGTTCAATCGCGAGCGCAAGGCGTACGACCGCTTCTCCGATATCAATCGCAGCCACATGGACGCGTACAAAGACGCGATCATGGCTTACGCGGTCTATTATCCGGTGATCGAAATTCTGTCGTCGATCGCGATTGCCAGCGTGATCTGGTTTGGCGGCAACGATATTATTCGCCACCTTTCGGTGACCACGATCGCGTTCACTGGCCATCCGCACATTGGGGTACGACTTGTCACCAGCTTCGCTTCGCTGGGCGTGCTGGTGGCGTTCATCCAGTACGCGCAACGATTCTTCCGACCGATTCAGGATTTCAGCGAAAAGTACAACATCCTGCAATCGGCGATGGCGGCCAGCGAACGGATTTTCAAATTGCTCGACACCCCGATTGAAGTGGTTTCACCGGCAGTTACGAAGGCGCCTAGCGGCGAGGGACGGCTCGAGTTCGATCACGTCTGGTTTGCCTATCGCGAGGCCGCAGAGAATGAAAAATCCGCTGCGGGCAATGGCAGCACTCCCGCCCTGGACTGGGTTCTGAGGGATGTGAACTTCACCATCGAACCTGGCGAAACGGTAGCCATTGTCGGCCATACCGGCGCGGGGAAAACCACGCTGATCTCGCTGCTGCTGCGATTTTACGACGTGCAAAAGGGTGCGGTTCGGATCGATGGCGTGGACGTCAAAGAGATGGACATCGCCGATCTGCGGGCGCGGTTCGGCGTGGTGCTGCAAGACCCGTTTCTGTTCACGGGAACGATTCGCGGCAACATCCGTCTGGGCACCGAGCGCATTGAAGACGCAGATATCGAACAGGCCGCCGAGGACGTGAACCTTGCGGACTTCATCCGGGCGCTGCCGAACGGATTCAACGAAGAAGTACGGGAGCGCGGATCGACGCTTTCTACGGGGCAGAAGCAGCTCATCTCGTTTGCCCGCGCTTTAGCGCACGATCCAAACATTCTGATACTGGATGAGGCCACATCGAGCGTCGATACGGAAACCGAATTCCGGGTGCGCGATGCGCTCAGCCGGATGGTGGAAGGACGTACGTCGCTGATCATCGCGCATCGCCTGTCGACCGTGCAGCGCGCCGACAAGATCATCGTCATGCACAAAGGGCAGGTGCGCGAAATGGGCACACACCAGCAACTGCTGGCGCAGCGCGGCATCTACTACAAGCTTTATCAACTGCAATACAAGGATCAGGAACTCGCGGTGGGCAGCACGCCGCCTTCACAGTCGACGGTAAGCGCGGATGACTAGGCGAAATGCCTGAGCTGTAACCGCAGCCGAAAATCCCCAAGCTGTTCGCAAAATGCAGAGGTCCTTGGCTACGTCCAGGATGGCAGGGTTTCTTCAGGTTGGTGTGGCGCGAACGGGCTCCCGTACAATGCTTTGTGCTCATCCTGATCTCGGCTGGCGAGGCGTCGGGGGAAATGTATGGCGCGCAGTTGATCGAGGCGCTGCGGAAAGCCCCGAGTCTAGCCGCAAGGAACGCGGCTGGGATGGCGCACCCGAATTCGGGATCCGGCCAATTGTCGTTCTTCGGGGTGGGTGGGGAGCGCATGCGGGCCACCGGTTGCGACACGGTGATCGACGCCAAGGATCTGGCCGTCGTGGGGATCACCGAGATTCTCAGTCATCTTCCGAAAATCTGGGGACTGTATAGGAACCTGATCCGCGAAGCGGAGCGGCGCAAGCCGGACCTCGCCGTCGTGATCGATTCGCCTGCATTTAACTGGCGGGTGGCGCGGGAGATGAAGAAACGTGGCATTCCTACTGTGTATTATGTCGCGCCGCAGTTCTGGGCGTGGCGCCAGAGACGGGTACGGCTGCTGCGCGACTACATTGAGAAAGCGCTGGTGATTTTCCCGTTTGAAGAAAAGTTCTATCGCGACCGCGGAGTCGACGCGACATTCGTGGGACATCCGCTCGCCGAATTGCCAGCACCGGTGGTTGAGCGCGGCGATTACGCGGCAAAGTTTGGGCTCAATCCTGCGAAGCAGTGGATCACCCTCATGCCGGGAAGCCGGGTGAAAGAAGTACGGATGAACTTTCCCACGGTACTCGACTCGGCGGCGATGCTCGGGAATGAATATGAATATTTGTTGCCGGTCGCACCGACACTAGATCGCGAGTTCCTGATGGGCATGATCCGAGACCATAGTGCTCAGGGGATCACTCTGGTTCCTGAATCGCTGCCGGCACTCTCGCATTCGCGGGCCGGAATCATTGCCAGCGGGACATCGACCGTCGAAGCCGCGATGATGCAGACGCCGTTTGTGATGGTCTACCGGGTATCGACCCTAACGTATTTAATGGGCAAGCCGCGGGTCAAAGTGCCGCGCTTCGCGATGGTAAATTTGATCGCAGAGAAGGAAGTCGTCCCGGAGCTGGTGCAGCAGGACTTCACGGTGAAGAATGTCGTGGCCAGGATGAGTGAGATCCTTCCCGATGGTCCCAGACGTGACAAGATGCTGAAGGAACTGGGCGAGGTCAGATCGCGGCTGCGGGTCGCGGGGGCAGGCGCCCCTCCGGCAGACCGGGCTGCCGGAATCATCCTGAAATTCATGAAAGATCGAGCAGGGGAGAACTGGTAAGAAGGGCTGGACGCCGGTTTGGACAGCAGGTCCATCCTAATCTCTGCAGAACGCGCGGAGGCAAGGCCGGGTACTCCGCCTTCGTTTCGATGAAGCGACACCTCGCGCAAGATGACAAAATAGGGCTATGATCGAGGGGATAGGTATGCCCCAACTTGTGTTAACTACATCTTTTGCGTCAGAATTTACATCTTAGAAGTTAGTATTTCCCGGGAGCTTCTCCTTAATGCTGATTCACCCTCGGCGGGCCTTGGTCGTCCTTGCCGGCGCACTCACATTCCTATTGATGGTTTCTTCGGCCCTGCCCGGGTGGGCAGCCGAGAGGGAACGCCTGCGGGTCGACGATTATCAGATCGACGCCCAACTGGATCCGCACCTGCATCAGATCACCGCCAGCGCGAAAGTGAAATTCACGGCGCTGCAGGACCTGAGTGTTGCCGTTTTCGAATTGCATAATGATCTGCGGGTAACCAAGGTTCTCGATGCAAACAAGAAGCCTCTTTCGGCGGAGCGGGTGACGCAGGATTCCACCATTCGGGTACCTCTTCCCGACGGCCTGACCAAAGGCGCGAGCACGACGCTGACTTTCGAATACGAAGGCAATTTGGAGAATGCAGATAATAGTCCGGTTCCCGGGTTGAAATTGGCCTATATTGGCGACGACACCAGCTATCTGCTCTATGCAGGGCGCTGGTTTCCGGTGAACGATTTCGGCATTAACCGCTTCACCTCGACGATCAGCGTCACGGTCCCGGCGCATATGGTGGTCATCGGGAGCGGAGACAGCGCAGTCAGCGAGAACGCGCCCTCCCGGAAGCCCAACAGCGGGATGCCGACGAAGACCTATACGTTCACGTCGAACCAGCCGAGCTTTCCGGGAACGATCATCGCCGGGATTTTTCAGGACACGAGAAGCAACGAAGCCGGCATGGACATGAACGTGTATTTCAAGCCGGTGCACCAGAATCTTGCGCCGAGCTATGCGACCACGGCGGTGCAGGAGTTCACGTACTTCATCACGCTGTATGGGCCGCTGCCCTCGCAGAAGTTGAATCTGGTGGAACTTCCGGCCGATACGGTTCCGTATGCATGGGCACCGCAGATCGCCGCGATCGCGGGCCCGTCGATCACGCCAAAAACTAACTATCGGCTGATGGCGGATGCGATTGCTCACCAATGGTGGGGAGCGTCGGTAAGCCCCGCCAGCAAAGAGGATTGGTGGCTTAGCGATGGCTTCTCGCGCTACTCCGAGGCCATGTACGTCGAAAATGCGGCAGGTTCGGCGGGATTGGAAGAGGCCGTGAAAGATATGTCGGTGGGCGCATTGGCCTACGACACAATTCCGCTCTCGAGCGCCAGCAAACTGGATATCTTCTCGACCGAGTTCCAATCGCTCGCCACAGATAAGGGAGCGATGATCCTGCACATGTTGCGCTGGGTGCTGGGCGAAGACAAGTACCTGAAAACCATGCGGGAGTTCGCCAGCCAGTACGAAGGCAAGTCCGCGAGCATGGCGGATTTTCAGACCATCGCCGAGAAAAATTACGGACAGCAGCTTACCTGGTTCTTCTCGCAGTGGCTCGACTCGACCGGCGCTCCTGAGTTCAAATTGAAGTACACCGTCTACCGGTTGGGTAACGGCACGGGTTTCCGCATCACCGGCCAGGTTGCTCAGGATCTCGACCTGTTCCGCATGCCGGTGGATATTCGCATCGAGACCGACGGCAAGACGGAAAACAAACAGGTGGAAGTGGTCGGCACCAACTCTCCGTTCAGCATTCAGACGTTCGGGCGTCCGCGGCACATCACGATTGACCCCGATCACCACGTGCTGACGAATTCCTCGGACGTGAAACTGCGTGCGTCGATCCTGCGCGGACAAGCTTTGCAGCAGCAAGGCGACCTCTCGGGCGCACTAACGGAGTTCAATAAAGCCCTCAATCAGAATGGCAACAGTTCCCTGGCCCACTACCGCATCGGGGAAATATTTTTCATGCAGCGCAACTATCAGTCTTCGGCAAACTCGTATCGAGCCTCACTCGATGGGGATGACGATCCACGTTGGACCGAAGTCTGGAGCCACCTGCAATTGGGCAAGATCTTCGACATCACCGGCCAGCGTGAGCGCGCTGTGAACGAATACCGGCAGGCCATCCAAACCAACGACGATACCTTCGGAGCTCTGGAAGAGGCACGGAAGTATCTGCAGAAGCCCTACGAACGGCCAAAAATTCAGCCTGGACAATAGTCGCTCCCAGAGTAAATCTCGACAACAAGAACAACAGTTCCTCCACGCGCGATTGCATTGGCTATGCCGATCCAAATCACATGGGCGGGATGACAGCATCGCAGAGTCTCTCGTAGATCAGCTATAGAATCGTTTTAATATTGACTTTCCTGCACTTGCCGTAATTCAATAGCGGTTCCCATGGAAACCACGACGGCTTCAACTTCCTCCGCTCCACGGCTTCGGCGAACGCTAACCCTGTGGGATTTGATCCTGTATGGCGTGATTGTGATTCAGCCGGTGGCGCCGATGTCCGTGTTTGGCGTGCTCAGCGACCGGGGACGGGGGCACGTGGTTACCGCGATCCTAATCGCGATGGTAGCGATGCTGTTTACCGGCATCAGCTATGGCCGGATGGCGCGCGCTTACCCCAGCGCCGGCTCGGCTTTCACGTACGTAGCACAAGAAGTTAACCCTGGTGTTGGGTTCGTCACGGGCTGGAGCATGGTCATGGATTATATGCTGAACCCGCTGATTTGTACCGTCTGGTGCGCGGGTCAAGCACACCAGTTTGCGCCCGGGGTTCCCTCGTGGATCTGGAAAATATTCTTCGCGCTCGTCTTCACCTTGCTGAACATCCGGGGAGTGAAAACTTCAGCGCGCATCAATGCGGTGATGGCGATGGCGATGGGCATGGTGGTGGTTGCAATCTTCGTGGCCGGTGCCCGTTATCTGTTTGGCGCACCGGCAGGAACCGTGGACTACTTGCGGCCGTTTTATGATCCCCGGACTTTCAGTTGGGGAAATCTGTTGGGCTGTACCTCCATTGCGGTGCTGACCTATATCGGCTTCGACGGAATCTCGACACTCTCGGAAGAAGCGGAGAATCCGCGCCGCAATATCCTGCTCGCCACCGTGCTCACGTGCGTGGTCATTGGAGTGCTATCCGCCGCCGAGGTGTACGTCGCCCAACTCATCTGGCCCGCCAGCCATCCCTTTCCTGATACCAACACGGCTTACTCATTTGTCGCCGGACGCGCCTGGGCGCCGCTGTTTCCCATCGTCGGATTCACGCTGCTGCTGGCGAACTTCGGTTCCGGGTTTGGCGCGCAGCTCGGAGCAGCCCGCCTGCTTTACGGGATGGGACGGAGCAATGCGCTGCCCAAAACGTTCTTCGCCAAGGTCGACCGCAAGACTCATGTGCCATTCAACAGCGTGGTTTTCGTAGGAGTGGTTGCTCTTTTGGGCGCATTCTTGCTAGAGATCGTTGCCGGTTACAAGACTTACTCCCTCGGCACGAACTCGTTGACTTGGGGCACGTTCAAACAAATTATGAATGGGGGAGAAGCTTATGGGCTGGGGGCCGAGATGCTGAATTTCGGCGCGCTCATCGCTTTCATGGGGGTCAATGTCGCGGCGTTTCTCCGTTATTTTGTGCGTGCAGAAGAAAAGAAAATTGGCTATCTCGTACCTCCGGTTTTCGGTTTCCTGATTTGTCTGGGATTGTGGCTCAACTTGAGCCGGCCGGCCATGATTGTCGGCGCAATTTGGATGGCGGCGGGCATCCTGTTCGGTGCGATCAAGACCAAAGGATTCCGTGGGAACCTGATCGACTTCGAACTGCCTCCGGAAGAATAGGCGCTCACCTGCTGCAGCTAACCTTTTCCCGTCTTCCACGGTCTAAGTAAATAACAAGAGTTGGGAACTTCGCATAGCCCAACTCCGTATCTCTGACCAGATGATTAGGCGGGATTGAGACCCCTCGCCTGAACGTTACCCGGGGCCCCCACGCTCCTCCCCGGAGGCGTGGGGGCGGACCTTTATGCGAATGTTCCTCGACATCGTCAGGCAGTCGCTGGCCACGTTGTGGGCCCATAAGCTGCGTTCGTTTCTCACCATGTTCGGCATTGCCTGGGGGGTGGGATCGCTGTTACTGCTCGTGGGACTGGGCGAAGGCTTCCGCAGCGGCCAGGAGAAGCAGCTCGCCACCCTCGGCCAAAACATCATGTTCATGTTTCCGGGGCGTATTCCCGCGGTCGAAGGCAGCACGCAGTCGGGACAGACCTACTATTTCACCTACAAGGACTATCTGGCGATACGCCAGGAAGCCCAATTGGTGGGCGCGATCTCTCCCGTGTTGAACCGGGAAGATATCCGGGCGGTGAGTGATTACGGGTCCACGAACGGGCAGGTCTTCGGCGTTTCTCCGGATTACAACCAGATTCGAACTGTGCCCGTGATGCCGGGGCGGTGGTTCAACGAGGAGGACAATTCCGATCATCGGCGGGTTGCGGTGGTGGGATGGGAACTGCTGAAGAACATGTTTCCCAGCCGTCCGGCCGTCGGCTCGACAATTTTGCTGAACGGGATGAGGTTTGACGTGATCGGCGTGGTCGCCAAGGTTGGGCGCGACGGACAGAACGGCACGAATTCGCGCATTTTCATTCCAATCACCACCATGCGCGAGCTGTTTCCTCTGACGAAAGCGAATTCGGAGGACGCGATCTCTTTCCTCAACTATCAGCCCGTCCGCAAAGATCTGCACGCCGAAGCCAAGAACGAAATTCACGAGATCATCGCCCGCCGTCACGGGTTCGATCCCAAACTGCAGGATGCATTTGAAGACTGGGACACGATCGAAAACATGAAGCGTGTCGGCCTGATTTTCGATGCCATGGATTGGTTCCTGGGGGTGGTTGGGGTAGTGACGCTTGGATTGGGAGCCATTGGGATCATTAACATCATGCTGGTTTCGGTGACCGAACGGACGAAAGAGATCGGCTTACGTAAAGCGCTGGGCGCGACTTATCGCGCAATTCTGACCCAGTTCTTTATCGAAGGCGCGTTTCTGACGGCGTTCAGCGGCGGCATCGGCCTTGCGGTTGCCGTGGCGTTTGTGACGCTGCTCGCCATGCTGCCGTCGCCCGAGGGATTCGATACGCCGCGAATCATCCCGGCATCGGCGTTGGCCGCGATAGGGTCATTGGCCATTGCGGGGATTGCTGCCGGGCTCTATCCCGCGCGGAAAGCCGCGTTGCTCCCGCCGGTTGAGGCACTGCGGCAGGAGTAGACAGTCGTGAGTCCTGGGTCGCGACTGGTGTACTCAGGACCTAGGGCCCGCGGCTAAGGACACGATACGAATTTATGATCGGCGAACTCGGCAAGCAGGCTTATAACGCGCTTCGGCATAATCGCCGGCGCACTCTCCTGACCATGCTCGGCATGGCCTGGGGTATCGCGACGGTGGTGCTGCTGCTTGCCTATGGCGCCGGATTCGAGCGCGGCATCTGGTCTGCATTCCGGTCATTTGGAACGAATCTCGTCTTCATCTTTCCCGGGCGCACTGAATTGCAGGCGGGCGGCACGAAGGCGGGATCGCAGATCCGCCTGGATGTGAACGACCTCGATTACATTCGCGCTGAAGTGCCTCTGTTGAAGCACGTCTCGCCGGAAGTGGAAAAGCAGTGCCTCGTCGCCTATGGAACCCGCAGCGCCACTTATGGCGTCAGCGGAGTGTATGCCGCCTATGGGAGCATGCGGCAGATGGTAATGGCTGAGGGCGCTTTCTTCAGCGCCGCCGACGATTTCACCCACACGCGCGTAGCAGTGATCGGATCGGATGCGAAAAAGAAATTGTTCTCGGGACAGAATGCTCTTGGCGAGATGATCCGCCTGGACGGCATTTCATACCAGGTCGTTGGAATCCTCAAGCATCAGATTCAGAATGGCGATGACAACATCAATGAACATGTCTACGTACCGTTCAGCGCGATGGGAGACCTGGCGAACACGTATTACCTCAATGCGATTGTGATGGAGTACGAAGGTGATCATGCCAAAGTCGTCGCGGCGGTGCGCCAATCCATGGCCTTCCATCACAACTTTGATCCCAAGGATCAGCGGGCGATTTTTGTCTTCGATGTTTTTTCGGATCTGATGGACCTGCGGGTCATCACCACCGGCATTAAGATTCTGCTGGGCTTCATCGGGCTCTTGACCTTGGGAATCGGCGGGGTCGGACTGATGAACATCATGCTGGTGTCGGTGACGCAGCGGACGCGCGAGATCGGCGTAGAGAAGGCGCTCGGCGCCCGGCGCTGGCACATTCTGTTTCAATTTCTGGCGGAAGCGCTCGTGATCACGGCGTTGGGTGGGCTTCTCGGGATCGCACTGGCGTATCTTATTTCGTGGACCGTGGGATCGCTTACGCTGTGGAGCGCGTTCGAGGACAATGCGAGCGAAGGCGATATCCACCTCTACATCGATACGGCGACGCTGCTGTGGTCCACAGGAATTCTCAGCTT
>DAIDGW010000032.1 GCA_027452245.1 Acidobacteriaceae bacterium | reverse complement strand
GATTTCCTGAAATTCTTTGTACGCGATTTGTACGCAAAGCTGGCAATCGTGGAATTCAGCGGTTTTCAGGCATTCTCAGTTTCAGTAACTTGAGTGTTTTCAGTGCCGATGACGGGTTCGACTCCCGCCGCCTCCACCAATTTATCTTATTCATTCCATTATATTTAATGGAATAATTGAAGTGTGCGTGTGTGTGCCACGTGTGTTTTTCCTATTTAGTGAGGTGGGCGGGAACCCGCCGGACGCCACTAACTCATTCACTGAAAACTTGGGGCTTTGATTTATTTCCCTTCAGGACGCTTATCTAACCCTTTTTCCGATAGGATTGCCGCCACATCATCAATGTGAAGGCAATCGACCATGCAAGCGTAGTCAGTCACCGACTGTACCGGCGCGATATATCCGTTGCAATAATCATTGCCTGGCGTCGCGCTATGGAGAACGCCAAACGATACCACGGTGCCGCCGTTCAACTTAACAATCTTGTCTCCGTTCTGCGCTTCTCTGCCGTTTCGATAGTGCATAGATGATTCGTTTTATGCCCCAAGTTTTCAAAGAACGACCGCCCCTTCACTGAAGCACATTGACAGGGAATTGCAAGGGGTCGGTTATGCCCGTGAAATATAATGGCCCGCATGATAATCAGTACGAATATCAGGGGCTGGATTATTGAACTGATGTATTGTTCAGGCGCGTTTTATCTATGGCGTAGCGGGCTAAAACCAAAAGCAACTGAACCTCAAGGTAGAGTCAGCCGATCAATTCGAGTGATTGGCGCCATTATGTTGACAGTGCTATCGCTGTATGTCCTCGGCTATGGCCTGGGTTTCTATGGGCCTCTTTCAAAATGAGGACTAACGAAGCAGAAGAACACATGCTTAAAACCCGTGTGTGTACGGCGTGTGTAGATACCTGAATTCCTGCACTTCTAGCAATTCGTGTACCTTTGTAAAATCAACAACTTATTTAGAATCAACAGGGTGAGATAATCCGACTCCCGCCGCCTCCACCATGATTCTAAAGGATTTGCACGGAATACATAGAAAACGTATTATAGCGCCTTCAAGCCTATTGTGGGGCGAGGCCCGTTTTCCTCGCAGGACGCCCACACTATGCTCTCCGTCTACACTCGGCACTACTTCTCCGTGCACGAAAAAGAACCTTGCCTGGCGCCGGTGCAAGTGTCCCAAGTGGATTCAAGGAACTCTCGATAGCGGGGAATTTGTCCGCCGAAGTGCGAAGACACGTAGTTGGGCAAAGGCCGCTGGCCCGATCAAACGAACGCCGCAACACCCTCCCGTCGATGGCCACCACCCCCTGCAATTGTTCGGAGAAACCAGCCCATAAACCGCTGAAACGCATCGCGCATCCCAACCGATCCAAGAGGAGGCCATTCAGCAGTACGCGCGGCAACTCTATCTAACAACCGTGGCGGACCAGTTTGGATCGCGGTCCAGCAGCATTTTGTGAATGGGATCGGCAGCCAATTGAGCCGAGTCGTTGGGATCGGATAATCTTAGGCAATAGAAAACACGCGTCGCGCGAAAAGGTCTTTGAGCGGATGATCGACCTTGGCAGCCTGGCGACGGTCGAACAGGCAATCAACCATGCTGGAAATCAATCCGTAGCGACGCTCGGCTGCCTTCAACAGAACTGCCCCGCCATCGGAAGAGCCCTGCCGCCGATCGAATTGCATCCTGATCGGCTTCAAGAAAATCTCTGGACACAATAAGCGCTCTGTCGCGGTAGAACCGTTCAAGCGAAAGCCTCTCTATGTGCCATAAACACTGTCTTGTCAACATGTTTGTGGCACAGAATCGCTTTTGCTGCTTCAACCTTCACGAACAATCCTGACTAATGTGCGTCGGCAGCGTAGCGCATATCAGTGGAAGCGCCAGGTTGCTGTGGGGTACGATAAACACCTCCGGCCACCTCGGCGGGAAATAGAAAGTGGGAGCGCAAGTGAGGGATGTGCTCAAGAAACACGATCTCGTGATTCAGTGCGATGTGATTGAATAGCACAAGGTGCTGATGTATCTGCCCCATATCGCCCACGTGCGGCACAATCGGCAATCCGTGCTTTTTCGCGAGTAGGCTTACCGCGACAAACTCGCTTACTCCCGCAAGCCGCGTGCAATCGGCCTGCACAAAATGCACGCCGCTATAAAGAAGAAAGTTCTTAAACATTACGCGGTTGGGCACATGCTCTCCCGCGGCGATGCGATCAGGTGCGATGGCGCGTGCCAACTCGCTATGCGCGTGAATATCGTCTGGATGCGTCGGCTCTTCGATCCAGTGTGGGTGAAAGGCGGCCAACGCCTTGCACATGCGCAGCGCATCTGGCGGATTCCATCTCTGGTTGGCGTCGAACATCAGAATCCCCTGGTCGCCGGCGATTTTACGCAACATGGCCGCACGCCGCACATCGCGTTCTTCATCACTGGAACCAACCTTCAGCTTGAAGGCACGAAACCCACAGTCGATTGCGCGAAGCGTTAACTCCCGCACCCTGGAGTCGTCATAGGCCATCCAACCAACCGATGTATCGTAGCCCGGATAACCGCTCTTTACAACCGGTTCACGATCTGCGCGCTTCGGGCGTTCTTCACGCAGCATCCGTATCGCATCAGCAACCGTGATTTCATCTTCCAGATAACTCAAATCGAGTGTCGCTACCAGTTCTTCGTCACTCAAATCGAGCAGCAGCTTCCATAGAGGCACTCCCTGGGCTTTCGCCCAAAGGTCCCAGCAGGCGTTGTTGATCGAAGCCAGCGCCAGGTGAACGACTCCTTTGTGCGGTCCCAGCCAGCGCAATGCCGGATCATTGGCCAATTCATTCATCACGCGGCCAAGGCCCGCCATCAGCGCATCGATTGACCATCCGTCAAGTCGTTGTGCAAGAATCTTAATCGCCTCGCACACGAGCCGATTCCCGTCTCCCAGCGTAAGTGCTAACCCCACGCCTGTCAGATCGCGATCCGTTTTCAAGTAGGTGAGAGCCATCGCATACACAGGGTCCGTGTGAACCGCGTCGCTTCCCGCGCCTGGCGGCAACGGGAAACGAGCGTCAACCACCTGAACGGATTGGATCGTGCAAGTCGGCATCATTTCACCTGTCAGCGCTTGTATCCAAGCTCCGCCCCTCCGCTCACCGGCAAGATGCAGCCAGTGATGAAGCGGGAACGCGATGAAAGGAGAAATACGGCGGCATCGGCAATGACGTCGCCATGCGGGCAGGTGCCGAGGGGGTGAATAACGTCAAGATACTGCCGGATTCGCGCGGGCTCGGGTTGCTCATCGCACCACTTCTCGATCATCGGTGTCCATACGCCCGCCGGGCACACCGCATTGACGCGTATTCCCCTGGGCGCGTAATCGAGTGCCATAGCTTTCGTGAGTGAAATCATGGCGCCTTTGGTGGCCACATACGCGGCATGATTTTCTTGTCCTATGAGCCCCACCATGCTTGCCGTATTGAGGATAGCTCCCCTGCTTGCGGATAAGGCAGCGAAGGCATACCGTGTTGTCCAGTAGACCGATTTCACATTTACTCGCATCAACTGGTCCCATTCAGTTTCTTCCGTCTCATGAACTGGCTTGGAAGGACTGGCGACGCCGGCGTTGTTGTGGACCGCATCGATCTTTCCGAATCTGGCCACCACCGTCTCCATCGCAGCTTTCACCCCTGGTCCATCGGACACATCCACCTGGACGGCAATTGCATCCGGCCCCAGTTGCTTCGCGGCAGAGTGGGCTTTTTCTTCGTCTCGGTCCAGTAGTGCCACAACCGCTCCCTCGCGAGCATAAGCAGTGGCACATTCACGTCCAATGCCGTCAGCACCACCGGTGAGCACAATTACCTTGCCGTTTAACTCACCCGACATGTTGGCTCCGATTCTCCCAGTAGTCGTACGCAGTCTTTGCAAAGCGTTCCATAGCCCTCTTCACATACAGATCAGCAATCTCTCCTTCCCCTTCGCGCAGAAGATCGATGATCTGTTGGTGGGCTTCCATATCTTTCTCCCATACTGAGGGCAATTGCCCACTCGTCGAGACGCGCATCCTGACAAACGCAAAAAAAGGAACAAGAATCCGACGCGCGTGTTCGATGAGGCAGGGATTGCCGGAAAGTTCACACAATTCCAAGTGAAAGAGCAGGTCGCAATCGAGAAGTGCCTCGCGATCACCCGAGGCAGCAGACTCTCGCATGATGTCCATGGTGGCCTGCAGCACACTGAGGTTTGCCTGCGTCTCGGCCGCAAGCCGCGCCGCGAGCCCTTCGAGCGCACCACGAACGAGATAGATGTGGGCAACATCGCCCTCGCTAAGATGGATCACCCGCGCACTTCGCCCGGGAGCTTTGGTTACAAAACCTGCCTGGGCCAGGATGTTGATGGCCTCTCGGATAGAGGCTTGGGCCACCCCATAGCGTGCAGCCCATTTCCCCTCCACGATGCGCTCACCTGGCTTTAGCGTTCCACTCAGAATCTCTTTACGCAGGCGTTCCGCCAGGTCGTTCTTGACCAGTCCTTCGGCCGAAAGTGAGGTAGGCATGGGCATTTTCAAGCGCTCAAAATAGAAAGTCAGATCGTATATTTTCGGGAGAGAGGGTGTCAAGCGAGTATTTGAGCGCTTGCAGGAGGTCCTCCCCCTCCATTAATCTCTCTGGCGGTACGACCCGGAGCGAAAGGGATCGCGAATCGTGGTCACCCTCACGAGGCCAAACTCATGAAGCGCTACGGAATGGTAATTCGCCTCAAAGAAGGCTGTGAATCGGAGTATCGGAGCTTCCACGCCCATGTCTGGCCGGAAGTGCTCGCAAAGATACGGGAGTGCAACATCCACAACTACTCCATCTACCTGAAAGAAAACCTTCTGTTTAGTTACTTCGAATACCACGGCGCTGATTTCAGGAGCGATATGGATAAAATGGCCGCCGACCCAAACACTCAGAGGTGGTGGTCGATCGTGAGCCCGATGCAGCTTCCGCTTGAAAGCCGTGCCGAGGGTCAATGGTGGGCCGATATGGCAGAGGTCTTCCATGTGGACTGAAAAGTCGGAGATCATTGCGATTTTGAGCGCTTAAACTGCCCTAACTCCATCCGCGACATGGCCCATCGCTTCCAAGTTTTCGCTTACTATCTGCGAAAAACCTTGACGGAACGACGTGCGAACCTTATTGTTCCTCGATGATGAGCGCTTATCCGCACGACCGTCGGATCTTTTTGAAGTCCGGACTTGCTGCCTGCTGCCTTTCGGCTTTCCCCAGTTTCGGCTGGGCTTCAACATCTGAGAATGAACGCACGGCCTGGTATCGCAAGGCCAAATTCGGCATGTTCATTCACTGGGGTCCATATTCGCAGGCAAGCATTGAGGCTTCCTGGCCGATCATGCGGCCCAAACCTGGTGGAATCACCGAAGCCGAATATCGCAACCTCTACAAGACGTTCAATCCGACGAAATTCGATCCCCAGTCATGGATTGACCTTGCCCGCCAGACCGGCCAGAAGTATATGGTGTTCACCACCAAACACCATGACGGCTTCTGCATGTTTGATTCTTCGTACACCGATTACAAGATCATGAATACTCCCTACGGCAAAGACATTGTGGCGCAACTATCCAGGGCCTGCCATGCGGACGGAATGCCCATAGGTTTCTATTATTCTCCGCCCGACATGCACCATCCGGACTTTCGCGACACGAGCAAGCCGGCGAGCGACAACTGGAATGGACAGCCGGAACGGCCAGAATGGCCCGGCTATCTGGCGTACATGCAGCTTCAACTACGGGAGTTGCTCACTTGCTATGGCCCTGTTGCGCTCATCTGGTTCGACGGGCTCAACCATCAGGAAAAGTACGACGGTGCGCGTGTCCTGAGATTGATTCATAAGATGCAACCCGCCACACTGACCAACGATCGCATCGGCGTCGATGGAGATTACGAAACACCGGAGCAGTTCATTCCCACTGCCATCCCAACCAAGGGTGTGAAACTCAGCGGCATCGACGCGTCGGTATCAAGGAAGCTGAGCACCGCTGTTCCCAGCCCTGAAGATTTCAGGCTATGGGAAACATGCATGACCATCAACAACACGTGGGCGTACAACAAAAGCGACCACAATTACAAGTCGTCGCGCACCCTCATCCGTGGCCTTGTTGAGGTCGCCAGCCGGGGCGGCAACTTCCTGCTCAATGTTGGCCCGCAACCAGACGGCCAGATCCAGACCGAGTTTCAGGAACGGCTCAAGGCTATCGGCGCGTGGCTCACTCTCAATGGGGATTCCATCTACGAAACAACGTACGGACCAGTGCAAAATGTTGAGGGACTGCGTACTACCGCAAACGATAAGTCGATTTTCATTCATGTTTTTGACTGGAAGCCGCCGGTCTGCACGCTCAAGGGGGTCGACGAGCGTGTGATTTCCGCACGCCTGCTGGCCAATGGAATGCTGCTTAAATTCCGGCAAACCGAAAACCAGATTGACATCAACATTCCGCCGACCGCACCCGATGCGGACGTGAGCGTGATTGCATTGAACCTTTTCTAAAGAACAAGGCCGTGTGACGAAGCAGCGTGAGCAACTCGCCATTTTGCCTCGAAGGAGACATCAGTGAAGACGAGCAAATTCTTGACCTCTATCCTCTCAATTACTCTTACCGGCGTCGCCATCGCGGCTTCTGCACAAGTTTCGGGCAAGCACTACACGATTTCGAATGAGCATCGCGTTAAGGCGATCCAGGACACGGAGACACCCGCGCAGCGCGATGCGCGCATGGCCTGGTGGCGCGCAGCACGCTTTGGCATGTTCATTCATTGGGGTCTGTACTCCATCCCCGCAGGGACATGGAACGGCAAGCAAGTTCCCGGCATCGGCGAGTGGATCATGAATCGGGGCTCGATTCCCGTTGCAGACTACAAAGCTCTTGCGGCAAAGTTCGATCCAACCGACTTCAACGCACACGACATAGTCGCTCTAGCTAAAGCGGCCGGTATGAAGTACATCGTCATCACTTCCAAACACCACGACGGCTTCGCCATGTTCGACTCAAAGGCAGACCCCTTCAACATCGTCGGCGCAACGCCCTTCCATCGCGACCCGCTGAAGGAACTCGCTGAAGAATGCCGTAAGCAGGGAATCAAACTTGGCTTTTACTACTCGCAGGATCAGGACTGGACGGCTCCGGGCGGAGCCGCATACAAGACTGGCAATCATGACCGACCCGATCATCATTGGGATCCAGCACAGGATGGGAACTTTGCAGACTACCTGCACAAGAAGGCAATTCCGCAACTGAAGGAGTTGCTCGCTAACTACGGCGAGTTCCCTGCCGTGATCTGGTTTGACACACCAACCGCCGATATGACACCTGAGCTGGCCGGGGAAATCGTCGAACTACTCAATCAGCATCCCAATCTCATCTGGAACAATCGTCTGGGCGGCGGATACAACGGCGACACGGAAACTCCCGAGCAGTATATCCCGGCACAGGGCTACCCCGGTCGCGATTGGGAGTCCTGCATGACCATCAACGACACCTGGGGCTACAAGTCGTACGACACCAACTTCAAATCCACCGAGACGCTGCTCCGGAATCTCATCGACATCGCTAGTAAGGGCGGTAACTATTTGCTCAACATTGGGCCCGACTCGAAGGGCGACGTGCCACAACCGGAAGTCGCCAGACTGCGGGCTATGGGGAAGTGGCTCGATGTGAACGGCGAGGCCATTTACGACACAAAGGCTACGCTCTTTGGCACGGAAGCTGGCAGCTTAAGCAAAACCGAAAAGGACCAGGACGGCAAGCCCAAATTTATTCCTGCGTGGAATTGGCGCTCCACCACCGCACCCGACAAAATTTACATCGAGCTCTTCACGTGGCCCAGGGGCAGCTTCCATCTGGATAGCGTGCCGCGTGAAGTGACCGGTGCCTATCTGCTTGCGGACAAAAACCACACACGGCTCAAGGTCACCAAAACCGGCTCAGGCATCGATGTAGCCCTGCCGGATATGGCGCCTGATCCAATCGCAACCGTGCTGGTGCTCACGACTGGTGCTCCTTACGCCGCCGTAAAAGGAGTTCGCGCGGCATCGTAGTGTGGCGACTCAAAAGGCGGAATTTGGGGCAGCAAATAGCTGTGGATTGAGGTGGTCCCGGATGTTTGGACAGGTTTTTCCGGTTTTTAAGTGAAAAGATTATTCAGTTAGTCGTCGTGGCTGTGGAAATGTGAAAATCGGCTTGATCGATTTTCAAGGTCTTGTGGGAAGGGCGGGAAACGGCTGTA
>DAIDGW010000031.1 GCA_027452245.1 Acidobacteriaceae bacterium | reverse complement strand
GTATTCGTAATCTACGGCGGCCGCCACGGCGGCCGCGTCGGCTGCGATCTGCGCCTGTTGCCGCGCGCGGTACAACAGGCCGACGTCGACGCCCATCCCCATGAACCCGATCAGCACTGTCATGCAAATCGCAAGCAGCACTAGGATATTGCCTTGTTCATCTCTGAGGAGGTTCTTCATTTCACATCCCGTCCCCTCGTTTAAGGCGCCTTCTCGCTCGGCCTGTTGCTCCGTCCAGGTAATGCACACTCGCGGCAGCATGAACTTCCTCATACGCCACCTCGCTTTCCCCGTGGCTCTGCGGGGAAAATGCACCTGAATTATAGCAGTGGTGCATATAGCTTGAATGATCTCTTTTGTGGGACGAAGAAAAAGGGAAGATGCTGGATTTGTCGATAAGGGGTGGCTCGATCAAATTTGAGAACGCCGGAGCTGCAGTGACATGGGTGGGCCGCGTGAGGTCGTTTAGCGCCGGCCGACGGGCAACCTGACGCGGGCGACATAGTTGAGCGGGTGGACGGTGAACTGGAGTTATGATGGCATCTAGCGGCTGACGAATGAGATGATCAGCCTTGCGCCGAGTAAGCACAACGGCTCGGTAATCTACAGGCTTGATCCGGTGGGCAACGAACAGTCGGAGAACTCGTCGCTCTCCGGCGTGCCATCGGACAGCTGGGGCTTCAATGCGGACGACGATCTCTCCTCGGAGGGCTACGACGCGGACGGCAACGTGACGGCTGAGGGCGGCAAGACATACAGCTACGATTCGCAGAATCACCTGGTGGCGATGAACGGCGGGGCGCATTTTCCTGATTGACTTCCAGATTCCCACGGTTGCAGACTGGTTGGGCTGACTCATCTCTTTTCCCACAGGTGGTTACTGCCATGCAAAAGCGCAATTTGGGTGTTGGGCTGTTGTCTGCCCTGGGTGTGGCGTTTGGCCTTCTTTCCGCTGCGCAGGCGCAGACGCGGGCGTCGCTCCTGGCTCCTTATATTCAGGAAGACGCGCCGGTGGTGGTGCTGGATCACGTGAAGGTGATTGACGGAACAGGGTCGGCGCCGCAGGCGGATATGCGCATTGTGGTGGAGCACGGGAAGATTGCCGCGGTGGAGAAGGCGGGTTCGGGTGGGGGAGTTCCGGCGGGCGCAAAGGTGCTGGACCTGACGGGGAAGACGGTGATTCCAGGGCTGGTGGGAATGCACGAGCACCTGTTCTACAGCGAGCCGGGGAACAGCGCCCTGCGGGGACTGGTGGGTGGAGAGCTGGTAGACACGGCACCGCGACTCTACCTGGCGGCAGGTGTGACGACGGCACGCACGACCGGGAGCATCGAGCCGTATACGGACCTGAACCTCAAGAGAGAGATCGATAGGGAGAAGGTGCCGGGACCGAATCTGGACGTCACCGGACCGTATCTGGAGGGCAATCCACCGATGGTTCCGGAGATGCATATTCTGACCGGGCCCGAAGACGCGCGGAAGATGGTGAACTACTGGGTGGGTGAGGGTGTGACGTCGTGGAAGGCGTACATGCACATAACGCCGGAGGAACTGAGAGCGGCGATTGTTGAGGTGCATGCGAAGGGCGAGAAGATCACGGGGCACCTGTGCTCGGTGGGGTTCACCGAGGCGGCCGAGATGGGGATTGATGACCTGGAACACGGGATTGCGGTGGATACGGAATTCACGCCGGGGCGTAAGGAGGGCGAGTGCCCGGCCAACGCAGCGGAGTACATGGCCGAGCATGTGGCGATGGACAGCGCGCCGGTGGTGGCGATGATTCACACTCTGGTGCAGCGGCATGTGGCGGTGACGTCGACGCTGGCGGTGTTGGAAAGCCTGGATCCCGGCCATCCGCCGATGGCGTTCATGCTGCGGGAGCATGATTCGATGCCGCCGACGGTATGGTCAGATGTGCTGACGGCACGGTCCATGATTCAGGAGCGCGCGGCGAAGTCCTATTGGCCGGTGCTATTGAAGAAGGAGATGCGGTTTGAGCGGGAGTTTGTGGCGGCAGGCGGCTTGCTGATGGCTGGGTGCGACCCGACGGCCTACGGCGCGGTGCTGCCGGGCTTTGGGGACGAGCGGAATCTCGAGTTGCTGGTGGAGGCAGGATTTACGCCGGTGGAGGCAATCCGGATTGTAACCCTGAACGGGGCCATCTATCTGGGCAGACAGGCGAGCATTGGGTCGATTGCAGCGGGTAAGGACGCAGATATGGTGGTGCTCGGCGGCAATCCCGCGGAGAAGATCGAGAACGTGGAGAAAGTGGAGACAGTCTTCAAAGATGGCGTGGGTTATGCCCCGGAGAAGCTGATGGAATCTGTGAGAGGGCTTGTGGGATTGCGCTGAGCCGGAACATAAGGTTATTAATGAGTTCGCAGGTATGCAGACAGCGGAAGGCTGATGAGGCAGTATTTTCGCGATTTTCCTTGCGTCCCATGTCGACATACTTGTGAACTCATTCATACCAGTGAGCGAGAACGCAGGTAAGGGCCTGAGTACGATCTTTGGGCAGGATATAGCTTGCAAGCCGGACAAGGGATGCTCTGACCGTTCTCTACGGGGTTAATGGTGGGAGATAGAGCCGAGAAGATCCTAGCCCAGCGACATCAGCCTAGAACAGTTAAGCATATTCGTCCCCTTCTGGAATCGGCACGCAAGCGCACCAAGCCGCGCAAGGTCGATTTGCACGAAGTCTTCAACGCCGTCCTGTATCTTCTCAAGAGCGGTTGCCCGTAGCGCATGTTGCCCGAGAGGTTTCCCACTGGATCTCTGTGCATGCAATGCATATTTCGCCAAGAGGAGTGCGGTCGATGAACACGTTGTGAGCGCCCTGGAACGGGCCTTGATAACTTGTCATTGGAGCCACTTGCAAAATTCGAGAATGTTCAGATGCGGTCTTTCCTCAGGGGCTAAAGCCCCCCCCTCATCTTATTGGCTTTATTGGCACGACTGAAGTCGTGCCCTTTCAAAGCTGCGACTGAGCAGTGAATTTTGCAAGTGGCTCATTGGTATAAGGGGGCGTAACTTCCTACCACCTCAAAACCATTGGCAGCGAGCTTTTGTTTAATCTGAGCGGCAACGTCTGCCATGTTTCCACTGGTTGTATATGCCAGCTCAAAGGGCCGCAACTGATCCTGAGCCCGCGCATAGATGGAAACCGACGCCATAACGATCGCAGGCATGAGTACTTTGCCAAGAGTGGACGAAGATCGAAGTGCATTCTTCACGTTGAACACGAAAATGCTTTTCCTGTCTGATTGCGTGCGGAGATCACTGGTTGGCAGATTGATTGACCCATCGTTACGCGATGGACTTACTTTAGGTGCAAGTAAGTTTGGAGCAATTCTGGTTCCAAAGTACAGGAGAAGCAAATAAAAGGTTTGTCAAGCATGTGCATGTCGCATGAAACGGTACGTAGCAACAACACGCATCACAAGTGAAACATTGTTCCTCTGGTTTGCGGTGTCGCGATGCGTTGATGTGCTTTGTTGATGGATATTGGAGTTGATGAATATCTCATAAGTATGGCTGTCATAAGTGACAGCCCGCACAGTAAATACAAGAGTCTAAGTGATCGTCCGCACAATGAGATAACTCGTTGAGGGAGTAACCTGAAACCGTTGTAGATAGCATATGCCGGGTGGTGGTAACTCCGGCGGTAAATGGTGCTGGATAACTTTCAGCATAGCTGCACAAGTAAGGAGAAAGTACTCATGCAAGCACGTGAAACGATGCAATTGAAACAACTCTGGAGCAGGCTGCTGCAATGGACTGTCTCAGTTCTGGTATTCCTTGCCGGAGTCACATTAGCAAGCGCGACGAACGGGTACCAGTTGATCGGCGTGGGCCAGTGCGCAATGGGCATGGGTGGCGCCGTGGTCGCGGCTCCATGCGATCCGATGACCGCCATCAGCAAT
>DAIDGW010000030.1 GCA_027452245.1 Acidobacteriaceae bacterium | reverse complement strand
CTTCGCGTCTTCTTGCGCGTGGATCGCCTTCAGCATCGCAGCCACTTCCTTCACCTTGCCGGTGGGCACCGCCGTCCACACGTTGCGATAGAAATGCACCACGCAGCGCTGCCACTTGGCTTCGGGAAAGAAGTCGGCCAGGTTCTCCACCAGCCCCAGACACTTGTCGGAGACGAACAACTCGACGCCCTTGAGGCCGCGCTGCTTCATCTCGCGCAGGAAGTTCGTCCAACTCGCCGTGTCTTCCTTGGCCCCTTCGCTTACCGCCAGAATCTCCCGGTAGCCGCTCTGCGCCACGCCAATGGCCACCAGCACGGAGACGTTTTTCACTTCGCCGCCCCAGCTCCGCTTGAGCCATAGTCCGTCGAGGAAGACATAGGGGAAATCGCCCACCAGCGGGCGTTCCCGCCACTCGTTGGTCTTGCCGTAGATCTTCTGGTTCAGGTCGCTGACCGTGCTGGCGCTGACCCGCGTGCCCCACAACGCTTGCGTGATGTCCTCCACACGTCGCACGCTCACTCCGGCCAGATACATCTCGATCAGGGCTTCCTCCACCGAAGACTCACGTCGCCGATAACGCTCGATGATCGCTGTCTCGAAGGGCAGATTCCGCAGCTTCGGCACGGTCAGCGTCACTTCGCCGGCCTTGGTGTGAAGTTGCCGGTCATAACTGCCCGCCCGCGTATCCTTGCGGCCCTCCGTTCGTTCGTACTTGCGCGCTCCACACAGCCGGTCCGCCTCGGCGTCAAGAAGCCCGTTCAGCGTCTCCTCAACCGTCGCCCGAACCACATCGTCCAAATGCGCCTGAATACGCCCTTCGTCGATCTGCACCACCGGCCCTGGCACCGTCTTCATCCCGCCGGCCGGATCCAATCCCGCTTCCATCGTTGGCTCCATCGTTCCCGCCTCAGAGGTCTCGCTCCTCCTGCTTGTACCAACCTCCCAAGCATAAAACTCGTATCAAATGTGCGAAAAATAGCCTACGTTATCGGCGTTTTGAGGCGCGCAGGCCAGCGCGCCGACACCACGCTTGATCGGGCACTGCCCTAACGCACTGTGCCGAATGTCATCGTCCGTGTAAGGTGATAGGAACCGGGTGAGCGGAAAATCAATTTGTCTGCGGGTATTTGTGTTTGCTTGTCTGTTCAACCAACCAGTTGACTGATTGTGGCATCTGGACGTACCATTCAACTGGATGGTGGATGCTTATGAACAAATATTCCTGGCCTCTCACTTTTGTGACACTCATGTGTGCGTATAACGCCGGAGTGGTGTGGCTGGCGCAAGTTTCCGGATACCCGCTCTGGACTCATGTAGGACGGGGTGAGTTCGCGCGCTTCTACGCGGCGTGGTCAAGCGGGACATGGAGCATGATCTTCATGCCTTTGCTTCTTACCCTAGCCGGTACGGTGACTGTTCTTCTCCTGCGTCCGCAAGCCGTACCTGTCTGGGCGTTATGGCTTGGGCTGGCTTTACAACTTTCCGTCGTGCTGCTCACCGTTCTCTGGTGGAGTCCCTCGGCATCCAGTATCGTCACGCCCGACGGCAGGCTCAATCTTGCAGCGTATGCGCGGCTCATGCACTCCCACTGGTTGCGGGTGGCGATGGTCACCGTTTACGCTGCGCTTGCTTGCAGGATGCTCACTCGCAATCTATGGCCGCAACAACACGGCAGTCTGCAAACGAGCCAGCGGGTGCTGCTCGGCGCAGTCGCATTCGGTTTTTACGGGGTTGGCCAAATTTGGTTGGCCCAGTCGCTCTGCTACCGGCTTTGGCCACTCGTTGGGAAGGCAACCTTCTTCGCCTATCAGACCGCATGGTGGCATAGTATCTGGTTCGTAATCTTTGTGCCATCGGGACTCGCTTTTTTTGCCGCATTGGCGCTGCCGTGGCTGCGTCCGCCAAGTGTGAATATTTCCCTTCTGTGGACAGGTCTCGGGGTGCAGGTGCTTCTCTATGTTCTGACGGCCATCTGGTGGGGGCCGCTGATGTCCCGGATGTCTACTCCGGAACAGGGTCTATCCCCTGACAACTACCATCTGTTGATGACGACGCACTGGCTGCGTGTGGCGATTGTTACCGCGTATGGTTTGGTGGCGCTCTGGACACTCGTGCAGAGTGCCGACCCATCGCGAGCACCTAGTCACGCCAGTGCTGACGCAGTAATTTCCAGACAGCTCGACCGCTAATCCAATACAAGAGAGAGAGTGTGTTGCTCTGAAAAAGCAATCAAAAGTGCGGAAGGACGGCTCGCATCCGGCCAACGACAATCAGCACGGGGAGACCAACCGGCGACAGCAACTGGTGCAGATTGCCTTCGACCTGATCGCCGCCAAAGGGTTTGAGGGACTGCGCTTTCAGCAGGTCGCGGCCACTGCTGGCATTAACAATGCAACGCTCTACTATTATTTTCCCTCGAAAGAGGCATTGATCCAGGGTGTCGTGGACTTGCTGATGGAGCGCCTGAGAACTCCGCCAGCACAGCCTGTTCAGCCAGCGCCCAACGCACTGGAGGAATTACGGCAAATGTTTGAAGGAGCGCGCCGCAGAATTGGAGAGGATCCATCCTTCTTCGTTGTCATCACCGAACTCGCCCTGCGGGCAAAACGCGACCCCGCGATTGATCGCATCGGAGAGCAGCGTGACAACTTCTGGGAGCGCCGGATCGCGGGCATTCTGGAGCGGGGCATCCGAGAAGGCGTCTTCCGGCGCAATCTTGACAAGGACGTTACCGCCACTGCTCTCATGGTGCAGATGAAAGGCGTCGCTCACCATGCAGCAATGCGCAAGCGCAAAGCTGGGGAAATCGATTCGATCATCTCCGAGCTTGCAGCACAGGTTGAATTTTGGATCAGAATTGAAGCACGAACGCACAAAGAGAAGCACAGCAAGAAGTGACGTCCTATTTTGGTCGCCTTGCAGGGACAGCGACTTGCATTCCCGAGAGGAGATATTCCGTGAAACGCCACATCCTGCTCGGAGTAGTATTGTTTCTCGCTGCAAGTGGCCGAGCATTGGCGCAGTCCCCGATGCCAACTGCGCCCATACCGCTGACATTCGATCAGAGATTTCATATCTATCTGAAGCAAACCTACAGTGTGTCGAGCATCCTCGTGCCTGCGGTATTTTCCGGCATTGCCCAGGCTGAAAACTCTCCGAGGGAATGGGGTCAGGGCGGCGTTGCTTATGGAGAACGCCTGGCTACGGTCCACGGTCAGTTTCAGATCAACAATGCATGTGTCTTCGCTGTAGGAGCACTGCTACACGAAGACCCACGCTACGTTCCCTCCGTGTTGCGCAAGACCTGGCCTCGGATGCAATACGCGCTCGTTCACACCTTGGTTGCCCGCACAGACAGCGAAGGTCAGCAGCCCGCATTCGCAACCTTTGCTGGAGCTTTCGGGTTTGGGTTCTTTCCGAATTTGTGGCTGCCACCGAGCGAGAACTCGCTTGGGCAAGGGCTTACCCGCAGCCTCACATTTATCGGTGTCAATGTAGGTATGAACATGGGGCTCGAATTTCACCAGGATGACCTTCGATTCCTGAGAAGAATATTCCATCGCGGAACTGCGGTTTCTTCTTCGTCGACCCCCTAAGCTGCTGGGGCTGGAGGTCGTAATCAATGCAACGATACTTTATACATACGAAGGATTAAGCCTTCGCATGTATGCCAGAAACAGTTGAACTGTTGAGGGTCAACCCCTTTTTCGTTCGCCCGTCTCCTCGCCCTCGCAGCGGCACGCAGTTATGTAAGCACCTTTACCCGCCCCCGCCCAACGGGCATCGCTTGACCGCTTTTCGCCGCATCTCTTGTCGGCCAACTCGTCGGTCCAGACTTGTAGGAGTTTGACATCGGTGGGCGCAATTCATATACTTAAGTGGCCTTAACTATTAATGGAGAGAAACAATGCCTGTGAAACTCCCAGGATTACCCACTGACCAACGCACAACCGCTGGAGAACTGTTGCAGGAAGTTGTCAATCGCATCTCCCACCGCCGCGGCAAGACGCTCCAGATCATGGATGAAGTGCCGGTCACACTTCATCAAACCCTTTTGCTCACGCGTTTGCGCCAGATGAGCCCATGCACTGCCTCTGATCTCGCCGTGGAGTTGAACCTCTCATTACCGGCAGTCAGTCAAGCGATCGCTCGCTTGGTGCGGCTCAATCTCGTGACGCGGGTCGAGAGCGCGACCGACAGGCGGAAGAAGCAACTCGCTACCACCAGGAAGACGCATATCCTCCTGGATCGATTAGTCAAAGCGCGGTCGAACGAATACAGCGCCGGGCTATCGGGTTTACCTGCCGACATTGGGGACCGGCTTATCGAGGTCTTGCAAGAGGTATTGCGCACGTTGCCGTAATCGCACCATCTATAAGGAGGGACTATGTATCATGCGAATCCTGTAAACGATCTGATCTTGTTATTTGCGCTTACCTTTGCTCTCTACCGTGTGGGAGACATCTGGACCTTTCAGGTGGTCCTGTTTCCATTGTGGAGACGCGTCCGCGCCGAGGATTTTCCCGCCTATCATCAGGCGCATTTCCGAAGCATCTTTGGAGTGATTTTCGTACCGATGGGATTGTCTGCCTTGAGCGCAATCCTGCTCTGGTTCTTTCCGCCGTTGGGTGCACCACGCTGGTTACTGGGTGCCGCCTTAGCGTTGCAGGCACTTCTATTTCTCTCGCTCGCTTATTGGATACCTTTCCAACTCCGCATCGAGCGAGAGGGCAATCAGCCCGCGCTTATGCGGCACTTGGTAAATGTTCATTGGACCCGCGTAGCCAACCTGACACTGTTCGCAGCAGTCGTGCTGTGGCTGGCGTGGATCAGATTGCAAGGATGACTTCAATTGACGGCATGGGCGGGCAGACGCAGAGGCGATTCCAACGTGCCGGAGGTGGAAAGCATGTCACGATATTCAATACCATTCCCGCGGCTCGGTGTCCTGCTGATCATTACGCCGCTGATCTGCGTTGCCCAACCCATCGCAACGCCACTGCATAGTGGCGATATGTTCCCGCAGTTCACGGGGAAGACGCTCACCGGTAAGCCGCTAGAACTCCCCGCAGTAGCCGCTGTTAAACCCGCAGTTGTGATCTTCTCATTCACCAGACGCGCGGGCAAAGACGCTCAGCTATGGAGCGAGCGCATCGCCAAAGACTTTCCAAGAGACGTTCCGTGTTACACGATGATTATGCTCGAATCAGTGCCGACGCTCTTTCGTGGCATGGTCGTGTCGGGCATCAGGAGCGATATGCCGCCTGCCGTGCAAGACCGAACCATCGTGTCCTATCGGGATGAAGAGTTGTGGAAGCAGCGCCTCGCGGCCACCGATGACAGCCATGCGTATGTTCTCCTGCTGGGGTCGCATGGTCACATGCACTGGAGGAATTCTGGTACTTTTAACGATGCCGAATACACGAAGCTGAAGAGTGGCATTCAGGAGCAGATTAAAGTTATTAGCCAACACAGAGTTCAGTAGGCGGCACTTAAAAATGGATTGCACCGTAAACATGCATGTTCCAAGTTGATTGATCATTAGCGAACTAATGTTGTTGTAGTCATGCCGTGCGACCACGCCATGACAGCAATTCGCGGAGGGCTTACGATGCGATTCCCTCAGATGAGCATGGAAACATTGATTGCAGTCGTGAATACTGCGGAGCAGAGGTCGGTGTTGCGCGCCGGAAAAGAAATTGGTCTGTCGCCTTCAGCAATCTCCAAACGTATCCGGGCAGCCGATCAGATTGTGGGATCGAAGATTTTTCAAATGACTGAGAACGGCTTGATCCTGACCAAACGCGGGGAGACGTTTTATGCCGAGGCAATTCAGGCGCTGGAACATGCTTGTCGAGCGGAAGAGAAGACAAAGGCAGCAATCTTGATCGAACGAAAGCATCTGCTCATCGGACATTCGACATGCCTCGCGCCCAGGCTGCTGGTGCTACTGAACAATATCCGGTTTGACGATGACCCGGATATTCATCTTCACCATACCAGCGGCTTGACGCTGGAACTTGTCCAAAAGGTGCTCGCCGGAACAATGCATGCAGGCTTCGGATTCCTTCCCGTATCCCATCCGGAGCTTTTCGTTCGCCAGTTGTATGAGGAGCCTTTGGTCGCCTGCGTCCCCGCCAAACATTCGCTTGCTACGCGGCATATGCTCCACATTCAGGAATTGATCCACGTCCCGTGGATCGCCGTCGCTCGCGACCCTTTCCCGTCTGCGCATGAAGAGATCGAGCGCTGCTTGCACGGGTATGGGGTTCAACTTCAAATTGCCGCCGATGCGTACTCACCGTGGGAGGCGGAGGCGTATGTGGAACACAAGATCGGTATATGCCTGCTCGCCCGCTCCTCTGCTGTTGTGCGCCCAGGTGTGGTCATCAAGCCTGTTTCAACGCGCATGTTGGTGCGCAAGAGTGGTGTCTTCGTTCGCGAGGACAACCACGATCCCCTACTCAAGAGATTTATCGACGCGTCATTGACGGCGACGGAACCTTTGCGCTGGAAACCGCAATCAAACGCTTAGAACCTACTCCAGAAAGTAATCGAGTGATTTGCCGTACAGCTTTGCCAGTTGCAGGAACTCCATTACGTCGACCCGCCGCTCTCCGGTTTCGCACTTGGAGAGGAAGGAATGAGCCATTCCCATGCGGGCCGACACCTGTCGCTGGGTCAGCCCGGCCTCTTCCCGCGCCCGGATCAAGCGCTCCAGAAACACGTCGTAGGTCTCCTGGTAGGGAGCCGTCCGCGCCTTGCGGGATTTGCGTGTTTCCAGGGCCTTGCGCTTCGTCACACCTTCCAGTGTCGGGAGGAGTTGACGATTCCCCTAATAAGGGCCACACTAGACACGTTTTATTACCCCAAATCCTGTGAGGAAATTGCTTTGAAACGAGCTGTGATCGAATGCCCGGAATTAACCGACAAAATCATCCGGGAACTGCGTATTCATGACGATCCGCCCTGCGGGCGGGAGGTACACATCGAGTTCACCGACGGGACGGAATTCACGGTGGCGCTGATGTCGACCACTACGGTCGACGCGAAATACTACCGCGACCGGGGCGGCGAACTGGAAGTGCTACGCGAGTTTCGAGACTCGTCCAAACCAAATCTCTGAACTACGAACGCCCTATGCGCTTTGAAGTAGAGAAGAGGCTTTAGACTACATTTGCTGCTGAATTCATCTGCAGCATGCTGCAGAGCGGCTACAGTGAGGAGGGTGTCCCATGCTTTATTCTCGTCTCGGCAATACCGGTTTGCTCGTATCGAAGTTGGCCTTTGGCGCTATGACTTTCGGTGCAGCGGAGGGCCCCATGGCTGCGATTGCCAAAGTTGACCAGCAGGGAGCCAATCAACTGGTAGCTAGGGCGCTCGATGCGGGCGTGAACTTTTTTAACACAGCCGATGCGTACTCCGGCGGTCAATCGGAGCAGATGTTGGGCGAGGCTCTTGGCGCGCGCAGGAAAGACGTGATCATCGCCACGAAGGCCGGGTTTCGCACCGGTGATGCGCTGATTCACACAGGTCTTTCGCGCCAGCATCTCTGCGCATCCGTTGAGGCAAGCATGCGACGCTTGAATACGGATTATCTGGACGTCTATCTGCTGCACAGGGTCGATCCGTACACTCCGGTCGAAGAAGTTCTTGAAACCTTGAATGACCTTGTTCGTCAGGGCAAGGTTCGTTATATCGGATTCTCCAACTGGCCTGCTTGGTTGGCGGCCAAGGCCGTTGGCTTGCAGAAACAATATGGCTGGACCGAGTTCCGCGCGGCGGAGATGTATTACTCACTGGTGGGCCGCGATCTGGAGCACGAGGTGGCCCCCATGGCGCTCGACGCCGGGGTTGGGGTCATCGTCTGGAGTCCGCTTGCTGGCGGTTTTCTGACGGGAAAGTACACGCGACAAAATCCGCAGGGTGACGGAGGACGCCTGACGGGGTTCGACATCATTCCTTTTGATCGTGAGCGTGGCTACGATCTGCTCGACAAGCTCAAAACTATTGCCGACGCACACGCGACGACGCCCGCACAGGTTTCCATTGCGTGGTTGTTGACACGTCCTGCCGTCACCTCCGTGCTGATCGGCGCAAGCAAGCTCTCCCAACTCGAAAACAACCTCAAGGCGGCGGAGTTGACGCTGAGTCGACATGAACTGGACTTGCTCGACGAGTCAACCAGACCAACGGCGAATTACCCCAACTGGTTTAATGCGACGATTTTCGACCAGCAGGCAAAAGCCGCAATTGAAAAATAATCTGACTCAGAAGGCACGGAGCGGAATTCCTACGCGATTTTGTATGTGGTTTGACTCGGTTGGCCTGAGAAAAGCGCTAGCTAGGCGTAAAGTTAAGGATCGCTCCAATCGGACTCCAATGAATTCAGGTCGGCATGTTATGAACATTCCTCATAACCGCCGTTCGGCGAGCGCGCCAAAGCCTTAAACTGAACCTGATGACTTACGACGATCTGCACCTCCTCATCGACTATAACTATTGGGCGCGCGACCGGGTGCTCGATGCCGTTAGTGCGATAACGCCCGAGCAGTTCATACGTCCCATGGGCAACAGCTTCAGCTCGGTGCGCGACACCGTCGCGCATATCTGCGCCGCCGAGCGCATTTGGATCACACGATTAAAGGGCGAAAAGCCGGAGGGACTTCAGAAACCGGACTGCCTTCCCGATGTCGCGGCAGCTCGCAAGGAGTGGACCAAACTGGAAGGCGAGATGCGCGAACAACTCGCGAGATTGGGGCCGGAATCCGTGGAGCGCACTATCGAGTACCAGGACCTGCGCGGTAACGACCAATCGGACGTGCTCTGGAAGATGCTGCAACACTTGGTTAATCACGGTACTTATCATCGCGGACAGATCACCACTATGCTGCGACAGATGGACGCAGCGCCGCCCAAGTCCATGGATCTGATTGCCTTTTATCGCGAACGAAACCGGAAGGCTTGACCGGATAAGCACAGAACGCCCCCCAAACGTACGCCCGGACGCCGCGCTCCTCGCTTCGCGAATTGCCAAGAATCAGCTCCCAGTGCCGCACCAAATTAGAATTTACAATCGGCAACCCCATTGCTTGCCGTCTGCGACTGCAGGAGAAAGATATTTTCTATGTGCCGCAGACCCTGCTGCCGGGCCACGTACACAACACGATCCAGGCAGCGGCGGACTTCGGACAGCATGGCCTCTATCTGGGTATTGGGGTTGCCGCGTATGGCCAGCATCGCCAGCCGGTACAGGGCGTCTTCGGCGCTCGACGCATGGATCGTGGCAAGCATGCCGCGATGGCCGGTGTTCATGGCGTCAAGCAAAGTCCGCGCTTCGGCCCCACGGACCTCGCCTACCAGGATGCGGTCGGGACGGTGACGCAGCACGGCCTTGAGCAGGTCTTCAAAGGTCAGTGCGCTCCTGTGGGTGTCGAGCTGGGCCTCGGCGGAGACGACATGAGGCTTGCGGATGTGCAGCTCTGCAGTGTCCTCGATGACCAGAATGCGCTCCTCCTTTGGAATCGCATCGGCCAGTACATTGAGCAGCGTTGTCTTGCCGGTGTTGGTTCCACCAGCGATCAGGAGGTTGTCGCCTCGCTGGACGGCGGCAGTCAACGCCGCCGCCTGTTCCTCGGCCAGCATGCCGCGCTCGATCAGGTCACGCATGGTGAAGCCGCGCGAGGTGAACTTGCGGATGGTCATCATGGGTGCGGGATGGACAACCGGAGGCACCATCGCCGCCAGTCGGCTGCCATCGGGCAGTCGGAGATTGAGGATGGGCGAGTCGGCATCGAGCTTTTTGCCGAAGCGGTTGGCGATCACTTCGAGGCCCGTCCGCAGCGCGCCGTCGTCGAAGCGAATGCCGGGCAGCAGTTGCATCGTTGCATCCTCCTCGATCCAGACGGAGGAGTCTGGGTTGACCATGATCTCCGAGACCGTCTCGGCTTCGAGCAGATGCCGAATGGGTTTGAGGAACGGCAGAATGACCTCGAAGCTCACGGTCGGCTCCTTTCGGGACGAAAACCGATCTTCTCCTGATCGAACCAGGACATCTCGACGGGCAGGAAATCGGGCTTCAGATAGCAGTAGGTCGGTGGCAAAGGCGTGACGCCATCGAAGGCGACCACGACCGACTGCGCATTCTTGAGTTCAAAGAAGACGCGCTCCTCGAAGAGCGGCTCTTTCTGCTTCTGGTATTGCTTCGAGGCGGAGACGGAACCTTTGCTCGCCGCCGTGCGTCCGCTGAGCCAGCCTACGTTGGCGTTGCTGCTGGACTCGGATACGGTGTAGCTGATGCGTGTTCTGTCCGTCTTGCCGCACAGCTCCGAGACATAGCGGGCCGTATCCGGGTCGGTGGTGGTGAGGAAGACTTTGGTGCGGAAGGCCTGGAGCAGTGTCTTGACGCCTTCGTTGGGCAGGGCTTCTTTGAGCGAGGAGATGCTTTGTGTCGCCACAATCGGGATGCACTTCGGCTGGCGGGAGATGGACAGGAATCGCTCGTCCCCGGTGGGATTGTTGCCGCCGACGGTGGCGAAGTTCTGGTACTCGTCGCAGAGAAAGACGGTGGGGCGGAAGTGCCGCTCCGGCTCGGCTTCCATCTTCGGAATGCGCAAGAGCACGGCCCGCTCGAAGTCCGCCTTCATCATGGTGCCGATGATTTTGGCGAGCGCCGGATTCAGGGCCACGGGAAAGTTCAGGCCCACAATCCTGCCCTGCTCGATCAACTCTTCAAAAGCTGGCAGTACGCGGCCATCGGGATCGGCGGGACAGGGCTGGCCCGCATATAGCGTCTTGGGCGGACAGAAGACACGGCGGACTTGTGGGTCCGTTTCAAAGAGCGAGAGAAACACCTCGATGCCCTGGACGATGGATGTCTTGACCTCGGAGCGGAAGAACTTCCAATGCTCCCAGTACCAGTAATCGACGCTCTGCCAGCGTTCGCGCAGATTAGGGTCGCACGGCTTGCGGCGGTAGCGCATGATCTCGGCGTCGGTATGTTCGAGCAGCAGATGTTCGAGCGCCCCATTCGAGCGGGCCATGTACCGGCCCGTGCTCGCGTGCACCTCAAAGCCGAACGGGGCCAGCAATGCGGCATGCGCCTGGTACGCCTCGGGGCTGACGGCGAGATACGCGGCATCGCTGAAACGCGCGCCAACCTCGACCAGCATCGTTTCGAGCGCACCCGCGCTGATGACGGTGCGGAAGACGTCGAGCAGGGTGACGTAGTTGTCCCGGACCCGGTGGAGCAGGATCACATAGCGGACGAGGTCGGTGTAGGATTGCTGCCAGAAGGGTTCCTTGCCCGCGCCCCAGATGGCGATGATGATCGAGGCGATGTTGAACGCCTGGGCGTAGGGGTCGAGCGAATTGTTTAATGGGTTGTAGCGTAGCGGGCCGTCGAGCGAGATCTCGACATAATCCTCTGGCCGTCCGCAGCCCACAAGGATCCGCCGCGCATGGCGGCAGAGATCGCCCTTCACTTCGAGGACGATGCCCGAAAGTTTCCGCTCCGGGTCCGTCGCTCGATACGCGAACAACTGTCGCATGGCCGGAAGAATGGCGGCCTGGGTCTTGCCGGAGCCGGTGGCGCCGACGACGGCGATGCCGGTGTAGAGACCGCGTTCGGGCACCGCGAGCCAGCGCGGAGTCTGTGACGGAACGGGATCGAGCGGACAATGGACTTCACCGAGGACCAGCGACAGTTCCGCGCGATGCAACGGATCGGGATACGGCGGCAGGATTCCAGCCACAGCTTCCGATCCACCACGATACCCATGAACATAGAGCAGCGAGAAGAACATGGAACAGGCCAGGAACGGCGTGGTGAAGAGAAACAGGCCGTAGCTGTCCGCCGCAAACATATATAAGGATGGCCGTTCGGCTGCCACGAAGCGCAGCAAGGGGTCGGCGGCGGGCCAAGGGAAAAGCGTGCGCAGCGCGATCCCGCAGGAGACGGCCAGTCCCAGAGACAGCAGGAGCCGGTTTTCTACCAGCACCATTACGACCTTTTGAAAGCCACTGCGAAGAACGTTCATCGGTCGCTCTCCCCCTTGTTTCCGAGCGTCTGCTTATACCGTTGGAACTCGGCGCTCTCGGCCAGCGCGAAGCGCAGCAGATGGTTGACGAGATAACTCGCATCGTTCTCCGACCACTTGCCCATGAGCGCGAGATCGTCGGCGACTGTGCCGTCGATGGTGGTTTTGAGCGGCACGCGGCGGACCTTGCTCGCTCCTTTTTCGATCTTCAATCGGGTCATCGTTGGTTCTCCTTCCGTACGGGTTTCGGTACTTTCTTCGGGCTTCACTGGACAGAGGGCGGGAACGACCGAGCGCAAGCGGTAGGCCCACGGGCCGGGGTCGTTCCCGCCCTCTGCCCTACTTATCCATAGCCCGTGGATTCGTCCATGTCGTTGTCCGGCAATGCGATCCGCATCTGCCGTTCGCAATCTTCGTGGCCCGTGGCATGGCCCGCCGCCAGAGTTAGAAAATTGGGATAACTGGCTTGAATCCATTCGGTTGTGAAGCCGATCCTCGTCGCGGGGGCGCCGAAGACTTCCCGGACTTTGCGCGCATCCATCACGCCCGAGTTCCAAGCGGCGATGACTCCCGCATGAATGGGATCGCGGTAGAGGCACGCGCCTTCTTCGAGCAAGCGATGTTCCTCCGGGGTAATGGAACGATGAAGTCCATGAAACTTCCGATTCACGACCAGCCAGCGGAGGAGGTGATCGATTCCCAGCGGACAGGCCGGATGCGCGCTCCCTGGCTTCGAGACCAGCCGTCGAAACATGCGCCCGGCATCTTTGAAGTGCAGCGGTCTGCGCGCAACATAAACAACTTCCGCCTGCGGAAGTGCGCGAAGAAGCTCTCTGTATGCGATCAGGAAGCGCTCGAACTTCGAGAGCGACCGCTGGCCCTCATCCACAAAATAAAAGTGCGTTGCATGATTTTCATCGTTGCGCAGAATGGAAACCGGCACCGATTCGCCAAATGCAAAGGCCGCAGTGACGGCGTTCTGATCCACAATGGCGTGGATAAAGCACAGCCGCTTTGCCGACTCCGTTTCCAGAAACTCTTCCGCTGCAAGATGTCGGAGTACAAGGTCGAGCGTCATCAACCGGCGCAGGATTTCGCCGCCACTTTTGACGCGCCGGTTCTGCGAATCGGGATCGCCGAGCATGCGGTAAAGACTTTTACCCGAGAGGTGATACGCCCGATGATGGCCATCGGCATCGAGGACGCGGACCAGACCGTGCGTGATCGTCTTGCGCAGAAAGTGCGTGGCGACAGAGCCGCGCTCGCGTCCGGTAAACTCGCAGAATTGACGCCGGAGAAAATATCCGGAGTGAACAGCCACGAGATACAGGAACGCCGCTTCGCGCTCAGCGTAGCCGGAGAGCCGTAGCGCATCGATGGCATCGTGATTCGTGTCGTGACTCATAGCTCCATTACCCAGTCGAGCAGATGGTGTTCGTCCTCGACCTTGGCCAGTCGCCCGTAATCCGAGGCCGACGCGTACATGCGGAAGCCGGCCTGGGCCTTGGCCCGGAGATGGCCGGGGCGGTAGGCGGCGGTGACCACCTCGATATCGGAGAACGCGGCGCGTGCTCCCTGATCCATTTCGTAGTGAATCCGCGCATCGGGAATTTCAATCCGGTTGTCGAGGTAGGGCAGATCGAATCGCGCTGCCGCCTCACGGCGAATCTCGGCGATCTCGCGTTCCGGGTCGGCTTTGCGTGCCTCATGGATGGCGCGGTAGACCTTCGCCTTCAGCTCAAAGTCCAACTCCACACGCAGGCTCCTGCCCCCGGCGCGCTCGATGGTTTCCGCCTCCTTGAGATACGCGCGGTAAATCTGGGTGTCATGTTCAACCTCGCGCGGCTTCACCATACCGTGGTAGAGCTTCTGCTCGCTGGGAAACGCGCTCACCTCCCGCGCCAGAGATTCTCCCTGCCGGGTGAGCGAGACGGCGTCGATGCGCCGCGAGAGCAGCCGCAGTCCGTCGTTCCGGGCGGCGACAGAGGCGACCGAGAGCACGCCCTTTTCTTCGAGAAAACGCAGATCGGATTGAAGAGCGCGCTTGTCGCCGCCGTAGATGCTACGGACAATATCGTCGACCGCGAGCACGCGGAAGCGTCCAGCCTCGGCGATCAGCTTTTGTTCCTCCGGGCGCAGGCGCAGACCGCGAATCTCTTCCGCAACGCCAGCGCGCGTGCGGCGTGGGCGCTGTTCCGGCTCGCAAGTGCGCTCGACGGAAGGCTCCCTGTCGGGCCTCCGTGATCGCTCCCGCCTGGGCGATGGCTGCTCGTTGGAGCGGACGGGATGGTGTCTGGCCATCTCCAGCAGCCGGTCGATCCGGCGCGTCAGCGGCGAAACGGGAGCTTCCGGCACAGGGATTGCGGCATCCGGCGCAGTGTCCACCTTCCGCCGCTCGGCGACCTCCGGGTCCCGTGGCAGATCGAGCCTCATGGCTTCGCTCCATCCGGCGTGACCTGCGCATTCTTACGACCATGGAGGATTTCCACGTTGTACTCCGCCGGGTCGCCGAAGCGGTCCATCTGTTCGCGCGCCGCCTCGCGCATCTTGCGGATGCGGGCGATCAGATCGGACGTGCGCTCCTCATACGGTTCCTCATGCAGCATGGGTCTACTCCCGTTCCTCGCCGAAGCGAGAGAGAATCTCGTCCGACAACTCGTTGTGTCCGGTGTGGATTTCGCGGTCGAGGTGTTTCAGTTTCCGGCCCGTATCCCGCAGGAAGAATTTGCGCTCGATCCAGATCGTGAGGCCGAGGATATTCGCAAACAGCAGCGCGCAGTAGGTAGCGATCATGCGCAGGTACGCATGCACGATCAGGCCACGCCAGGGGACGAGGAAGTGCGTCTGGTTCATCAGACCGAAGCCGAGCGCGAGAAAGAGGAGCGTGGCGACAAAGACGGCATTAGCGATCATGGGTTTTCCTTTCTGCCACGATCATGACGCGGCAAATTGCAGAGAAATGCGGAGAGGATTTCGCCTCTCCGCGAAATGGAGCAGCCGGCGTTATGTTTCCTCAGTTATTCCCTCATTCACGCCGACCGCTGGAATCTCCAGTCTGCGGATCTGGGTCGCGTAAACCCGACACTCCTGCCTCGGGCTTCTGGGAGCCGCGCTATCGACAACAGTCGAGAGCCGGAGTTCTCCCTCGATCTCGATGTAATCTCCCTGCTTCATGCCGCGCGTGAAGCCGCAGAAGTAAGGGCCGGGGCAGATGATGGTGTGGCGTGCGGTTTGCGGCACCCATGCATTGGTCGCAGTGTTCCAGACGCCGGATTCGATACAGAGCGTGAGCACCGCGAAAGCATCTCGTTGGATGTGGTCCGAGGCGGGAACTTCGGCATCCCGGCCAAGGAAGCCGCGCAGGGTAACGGCATTTTTGAAGATGTCCATGATTGCGCCTCCTTCCGGAGAAGGAACGCCGCTTACGCGGCGTCCTCCTCGGAGATGGATTCGGAATCTGCATCGGAGCGTTCCGGCCGCGCCAGTTTCTTGACGAGCGAGGCGCGGACTTCCCAGGTGCGGCGCTTGATGGCGGTTTTCTGCTTGCCGCTGCCGGTTTCCACGTCAAACTCGGAGCTGCGCAGTTCGCCTTCGACCTCGACATAGTCGCCCTTCTTCAGGCCCTTGGCGTACTCGGCGGGCTTGGCGAAGCAGACGATACGGTGCCACTCGGTGCGTGCGACCCAAGCGCCGGTCTTCTTGTCCTTGTAGCTGGACTTGGTGGCGAGCGAGAGGACGATGACGGACTTGCCGGTTGCGGTGGCCTGGGACTGCGCGTCCTTGCCGATGAAGCCCTTGATGCGGATGGTGTTTTCGTAGAGTGCCATGATGATTTCCTCCATGTTGGTTTTTGCCCGGATTTCACTCGGGACACTCCTGCGCGAAGCGACGTGAGGTGCCCCGCTCCCAAGGCCGAGATGTGCTTTCTGTGGAGGCTCCAGCAACAAATTTCCAGCGTGTTCTTTGCCGGGAAATTTGTTGCTGGAAACCCAGACCCGAAGGGCTTGAAGCAGAACATCGAAGCGCCGCCGGGCGCGGGAAAAGCACCGAGCGAGTGACCGAGGGAGAGCAGGGGAAAAACTGGAGGAATGGCGCTCGTACCGAAATCCCCGCCAACGGGGCGGCTGCTCAGGACGCACTTGAGGAAACTGCAAACAATTCGGCCTTCTGCATCGCCGCCATCCATCGCTACAGGAGAGAAGCAAGTGGGGCGTGCTCGTACATAACCGCATTCCGTCAACAACCCGACCCGCGACAGGGCCAGACGCAGGCGGATGGGGTGAAAGCAAGCAGCAACCTCGATTCACCGTCGCCGACAGACAAGCGACAAGCAGCCAGGGCCGCATCGGGAAGTTCGCCATCGTTGCGGTGGCGTAGACACGTTCCGCTCCGTATCGATCCCGCAGGACCCCGTGCGGATATAGTCCGTTGACGGAATAGTCGCAATATGGAATACTCTTCTCATGCCTACCGAGGTGCTCGTAACCGGAGAGTTTGAACGCTGGTGGGACTCCCTTGCGGTCGAGGAGCAGAAAAGCGTAGCGGTGGTGGTCGCCCTGCTGGAAGAACGCGGCACGGCGCTTCCGTTTCCCTACAGCTCCGGCATCACCGGCTCCGCCAAGCTGCGGGAGCTGCGCATTCAGCACGCGGGCAAGCCCTACCGGGTGCTTTACGCCTTTGACCCGAAGCGCAACGCGGTACTGTTGCTGGGCGGAAACAAGACGGGCAGCGACCGTTGGTACCAGACGCATATTCCCAGAGCGGAGAAGCTGTTTGCGGAGTACCTCAAAGAAAGCAACCCGTCGACATAGCGGGAGGAGAGGATCATGATGCGCAAGTTCAGTGAATTGACCAAGAAGATGAGTGCGAAAGACCGGGCGGAGATCAAAACCCGGAGCGCCAAACTGCTCAAGGAGTTGCCGCTCGAACAGTTGCGCTCGGCGCGCAGCCTGACACAGACCAACATGGCGCACACGCTGGGCGTGAACCAGAGCGCCATCTCGAAGATCGAAAAGCGCACCGACATGTACCTGAGCACGCTGCGCAGCTATGTCGAGGCCATGGGCGGAAGCCTCGAAATCCAGGCTGTGTTTCCCGACGGCGCCGTCCGCGTCGATGTCTTCAAAGAACGCTGAACACGCAAGCGTTCGAGCAAATTCCGTACCGGGATGGTCCACGCGCCGCATCTTCAATTCCCGAACGCCTGGTCTTCGTGAACGTAGCTGATGACGAGGCCGAGAGGGTTGGTCAGCAGCATCGCATTTGGAACCTCGTCACGGAAGCTGTAGATGACATTCGCGGTCCAGCGTTCACGCCGAACTTCCTGCGGATCGCCGGGTGCGCGGAAGATCTTGTCGAAATCGATCTCGGCGCGATAGGGCGGCTGGCGCAGGTCTTCGAGCACGATGTCTTTCACGTCGATGTCGACATTGGGCGCGCTGGGATCGAGCAGGAATGCGTCCAGCGTCTTTTGCTTGCGCACCCGGTCGAGCGTCGCGTTCTGCAATGGATTGGAGAGGAAATCGAGCGACTCGGCGAAATCGCGTTGCAGCGTTGAATGATTGCGTCCGTAGTACAACTCCGCCCAGCGCGCGAGATAGTATTTGCCGACGCGGTCGATGGGAATCTTCTCGAAGTCGTCGTACTGCATGATCTGGCCGCGACCGGAATCGGCAATGGCAAGGATTAACGGTTTCATGTGCATGGCGCGGGTCTGGGCGCGGTAGAAGAGCGCGAGCAGTGCGAGCGACACCACCGCCAGAACCAGCAGAGCGACTTTCAGGTAGGTGTTCGTCACCACCGGCTCGGCATAGAGTTCGAGGTACTTCTCTCGCGTTTCGAGAAATGGAGATTTCTCTCTGCTCATGATTGGTTCCCCAATGGGCTGACCCAGTTGCCGGTGCGCCCGCTCAGGATGGCCGAGGTCAGCTCCGGGATTTTCAGCAGGCCGTAGGCGCAGACCGCGAGGATCACGATGACGGCGGGCAGCAGCGTGAACGCGTTCGACAGGCTGATCGGGCCGATGACGCCCAACAGCCCTAGCAGCACCTTCGAGAAGACGAAGATGAAGGCCGATGCGATCACCTGATAGAAGCTGTAACCGAGGAATGCTTTGAACCATCCCCAGAAGAGAAAATCGAGCTTCGGCACGATGAAGAATGGAATGAAGATCGGGCCGACCAGCACGCAGACGGCGCTGGCCACATAGCCATAGGCGATCACAGCAAACGCGACGGCTTCGATGGCCGCGAGCGCCACCGCCATCACGAAGAAGGTGAGCGTCTCATGGAAGCTGAAGATGCCGGGCGGCGAGCCGAGCTGTTCCTCGGCCTTCACCACAGCGTCGGCGATCTGCTGGGTCTGGTCCGATTCGATCTGCCCGGAGAGTTGCACCGTCTCCTGGGTGATCAGGTCGCTAAAGCTGTAGCCGATGCCCGGCAATGGCTGCGAATAATAAGTCAGCATGCCGAGGCCGAATGAGATTGCCAGCAGCAGGTTGGCGAACTGGCCGAAGTGAAAGCTGCCGTAAAATCCCTGCGCGGTCGAGAGCGCCGTCTGCACGCCGAACCAGACGATCAGGATCACAGCCAGGCCACGGAAGATGTCGAGGCCCATGGCTTGAATCGCCGGGCTGTGCGTGGCCAGTAATTCGGTCGTGGCCTGTCCGAGAAAGGTGAACGGGTTCTGTTCCATAATCAGTGTCCGGATGGGCTGAGAGAGATGGATTGTAGGGAGTTTCTGATTCCGCCGGTCATCTTTTGCATGACCGAGGGAAAGTTCTGGTTGAAGTAGACCGATTGATTGATGAGCCGGTTCTGCTCGTCCATCCGCTGCTTCGCGGCCAGGGCCTGCTGCGCGACCTCGGCGGCAAGGATTTGGTTGGAGTCCTGCTGCGAACGAATTTGGAGCAGGGTGGCCGTGTTGATTTTGCCCAGCACGGCCACCTCGCTCTGCTGCGAGGGGTCGGTGGAGTAGGTGTCCGATTCAAGATTGGAGAGCTTCTGCGAGAGCGCCTCGGAGTTGGCGCGGATCGTGCCCACGGTGGACAAGGCATTCGTAATCACGCCCTGGCCAAGCTCCGAAGTGGCAATCTGGTTCTGGATCACGGCCTGGGTGTCGGCGTCCTGCGTGGCCAGCGCGCTGGCCGGATACGGTTGCGCCTGCAGGACAGATTTTTGATAGGCCGTCGCAGCCTTCGCTGGGCCGCCCAGATTCAGGGCGTTGATCCACGCTCCGGTGTTGCCATAACTGTTGGGCGCGGACAGGTTCGTCCACTGCGATGCTTGCGACTGATAGCGCGCGGCCAGATCCTGCGGCATCCTCGACATCTGGTACGCAAGGTTATAGGCGGTGACGATCTGATCGCGCGTTTCGACCGCGGTGGTGTACATCTGCTGCAACTGGCCGAACTCCTGCACGGCTTCGCCGAAGTTCGAGGCGTCGAAGACCGCCCACTGCGCATGCGCCGCAGGCGCGAGCAGCACGGCGAGGAGAAAGATCGGAGCGAAGAGTTTCATTCGTTTCATGGCATTTTCCTTTCGTGAGTGCAAACTTCAGAAATCTCCCGGCATGTCGTGGTTTTCATAAGCGGGCAGCAGCATGTCCTGGGTGAGATAGACCTTGATGCGATGCCCCTCGCGGATAGTGATGGTGGGCAGGATGTTGATAAAGCGGTCGAGCACGCCCGCGCCCGATTGCGAGAGGCTCGAAGCGACGCCCATCTCATACATCTGTGGGCCGTTCATCGCATAGCCGCTGCCATAGGTGGTAGCCTCGGCGGCCCCGGAGATCACGCCCAGAGCGATCGACGCGCCGAATATCTGGAGATAATGGTTGTTCACCTGATCGGCCAGTCCCGTCGCTCCGGTCTGGTCGAGACCGTGGAACTTGTCGAGATCGACGGAATAACCATCCGGCATCAGCATGCGATGGAAGGTCACGGCCAGGCGGCGCTGGCCCGTGCCCGCCACCTTGCGCGCCTCGCCCAGCAGAAATGTTCCTTGCGGAATCAATACATGCTGGCGGTCGTGCGAATAGACCGGATTGGTGACCATGACTTTGACCGGCCCGGCGAAGTCGCCGACCAGCCGGTTGACCAACACGGTGTCGATGACTGTGCCCTCAAAGAGCGCGTAGGGCTGGCCGTGTGCGGCGTTGAGATTGACTTCCGGGGCATGTTTGGCAGTGCTTACTGCTGGCGCTGTCATCGCGCCTACTGGCCCGGCAGAGGAGAGAGGTGATTTTGTCTCCACGCTGTGCGTTGCTGGTGCTGGTGCTGGAGTCTGAGTGCCATCGACGGCCACCAGATTCGGTACAAACCGGGAGCGAAACTCCAACTCCCGCTCCGCGTCCTTCACCGGATCGCGCGGCGGCTGGGCGGGTTGGGCAGAGGCTCCGTTCCCGGCTTCGACTGGAGGAGTCGCGTCCGCAACGTCCTTCTGCTGCTCGCGCTGTGCGGCCAGCGCCTCCCGCTTTTGATTGAGGTCTTCAGTCAGTGCTTCGATACGCTGGCGGTTCGCCTCCGGCGCAAGCGCGACGTTCTCCGGCGGCAATGGCTTGGCTGCTGGCTGCATGTGGTTTTTTGAAAACAAGACCGCCAGCAGAATCACCAGCGCAAGTCCGGCGATCACATAGGTCTGCGCCTGCTTCGGAACCACGCCTTCGGGCTGCGCGCGGCGGTCGGCGACCGTTGCGGGCGGAGGAGCGGGTACAGCATCTCGAACCTTTTGGTTGTCGGTCATTGCGCCTTCTCCCGCCGCGCAAAAGCAAGCTTCTTCTTGCCGATCTGGAGATAGCCCTTGTCGACGATCTGCGCGATCACATAGGTGTCGTCCTTGAGTTGAAAGCTGACCAGGTCAGGCTTGCCGTCCTTCAACGCATAGACGGCAAACTTCTCCGACGCCGCCGACTGGATGTACGTGAAATGGTCATCGTGGTAAATCGCCTGAACATTGAACGGAGATTTGTTTTTGTACTTGTAATCGAAGGCCAGATGCGTGACCGGATAGTTCGCGCGGAACTGCTCGACCGCCTGCCGTGCATGGAGTTCCGCCGCCTGCGCCTGAACCTGAGCGGCGGCGACTTCGGAGGCGGGCACGAATTTCTCCGGGCCGCGCGCGGCGGCGAGCGAAGATGCATCCGACGGCTCAATGAGGACTTCGAGGTCGGGGAGTTGTGTTTCGTCGTCGTCGAGAGTGAACGAATAAACGTTGCCTTTGTCGGTAATCAAATTCAGGTTCGAGTGAATGTCTGCCTTTGCCGGATGGAGGAAGCAGTCGTTGCCTACAGCGTCGATAATCCAGAAGTCCTTGTCGCCGGTGGCGACCTCCAGAATCTTCTCACGCGACGGCAGCTCGATCAGCGTGGTGTAGCGCATCCGCGCCCGAATGTGTACGATGTCGTTCGTGTGGTAATGCACGATGCGAGCGGTCTGCTGGGCGTGCGCGATCTGTGCGCCGAGCGAGAGCGCTGCCAGGCTTGTGGCGGCCCAATATAAATTCCAGAACCTACGGCTCATCGTTTTTCTCCTGGGAAGTGGGTTTGGGGAAATCCTGGGCGAGGCGCAGCAGTCCCTGCTCCGGCCCGTAACGGGCAAAATATTCCTGCCTGCGCAGGTTGTCTCGGGAGTTGTTGCTAGCGATCCAATAGGTCAGTGCATCGACTTCGAGCGCCAGTTTCTTCGTATGCCCCGGCTGTTTCAGCAATAGATCGCGTTTGGGAACGAGCGATTCGAGAAGCTCCAGTTCCGTGTCATTGAGTTGAAACACCTCCGCATAGAGGTTCCGATCCATATTGGGATTGGCAAGGAAAAGCTTCGTCGGGCAGGATTCATGGACGATGTGCAGCATCTCGGAAGCTGCCAACTCCACCACCGACTGCGTCGCCAGAATCATGGCGGCGTTCTTCTTGCGCCAGGTCTTTTCTGCGCGCGTGATCCATTCGCGGATAGTGGCGTTTTTCAGGAACATCCACGCCTCGTCGATCACGAAGCATTTGAACGTCGCGGTGTTCTCCGGTTTTTCAATCTCAGAAGATGCTCGATGCAGCACATAGAACAGCAACGGCTCCAGCACGTCCGGAGCGTCGGACCAGCCGTCGAAGTTGAAAGTCTGAAAGCGCGAGAAGGTCAGGGTGTCTTCGACATTGTCGAAGAGATGACCGAACTGCCCGGCACCCCGAGAACCGAATCTGGTCCAGCGGTGCAATCGCTCGCCGAGCGGTCCAAGAATGGAGGCAAAGTTCGTGAGCGTGCGAATCTCCGGCGGTAGCTGATACACTCGCTCGACAGCGGCATAGAGCGCCTTTTCGTCTTCCGGCGTGAGCCTGTATTTGCCCTGGGCTTCGATCAGAACTTTGGTGAACAGATACAGAAAATTCCAGCTCTCGTCGGTCTGTGGCAGCGAAAACGGATTGATGGAGAAGCCGGGATTTTGGAGACCCACGTTTAGGTAGGCCCCACCGAAGACGCGGGTCAGCGTTTCGTAGCTCGCGCCCAGATCGAAGAGGAAGGTCAGCGGGTCGTACTTTTGGAGCGACTGGAGCAGGAAGTTCAGCAGGAAGCTTTTGCCAGACCCCGTCGCTCCCAGCACCAGCGTGTGCGCCACATCGCCGGAATGCAGATTGAAAGAATACGGCGTGGCCTGCTCCGTTTCGAACACGGCCAGAGCTTCGCGTTCGAGATGTGGATTCCACTTACTGCCGGAGTCAACGCCAAAGAGAAACGACAGGTCGGCGAGATTGGAATTGAGCGCCCACTGTTTCCGCAGATTGAACTGCCGGTTGCCCGTAACGGTGGCGAAGAAGGCGTTCAGCAGGTTGTAGCGTTCTTCATACAATAGGCCGTCGTGCTGGGTGAAAAGCTTCTGGAACTCCGCAACGGCATGTTCCACCTTGGCGCGATCTTCGTCGTAGACCACCACCGTCAGGGTGAACTCGCCGAAGGACTTGCCTTCCATGCCGAGGGCCGTGAGCGCTTCGCCCAGTTCCGCAACAGCGGCCTCCTTCGAGTCATCGACCAACTCGTCCCGCGGCCCGGTGCTCTGGCGATCCTGCAAATTGGAGAGAAAACTGGTCTTCGAGTTGTGATGATGACGGCGGCGCTTATGGATTTCCTTGCGTGCCCGCGCGTTGTCGACTGGATGCCATTCGGTCACCACATGGAAGTTGGCAGTGACACTAAGCAATCCGTGCAACAGTAGGGGCCGCGTCTCTCCCGGCAACTCTTTCAACGTCAGCACACGGACGTAGAAGTCATCCATGCGCAGGTGGCCGCGATGCGCTTCCAGTTCCGAATCGCACATCTGCCAGTCGAGATGCTGCATCCCATGCAGCTTACTGTTCTCAATCTTGGAGGGGCGGAAGTTTACGAGACGCCGCAAAATGCGGAATGTCTCCTCCGCCCCTGGCAGGGCGACTGTCATCAGATCGCTCATCTGCCCACTCAAGATCTTTACCTTCTGCTCCAGCCGCATTCGGTCACGTTCGATCCGCTCGTAGAGCAGCGCGCATTCCCGGCTGCCGGAGAACAGCGCATGCAAGTCTCGCAATGCCGTGCGTGGATGTTGCGGCAACTGCGACAGCGCGTGCAGCAGGCCAGTCTTGGCGTAGCTGCCATCGACCATCACGATCCAGAAAATCTCGACAGAGTAAAGCCGGTCTGCCTTGGCCGCGAGAAAGTCCGCGCGTTGCTTCACGGCTGCCCGTACCAGCGGGTTTTTGTATTCTGCATGCGGGATCGTTGGCCGGTTGTGGCGGAAGAGAACCTGATACAACTGCGTCCGTTCGTCGAGCGAGCGCAGCGCCGCCTCCAGACGTTTCACCACATAATCCCGCCCGGCATGGTCGAGGCCCTCGGCATCAATCCCGCCGATCTTCAACGCGCAGCCCAAGTCGCCGGATTTGGTCAGGAAGCAATGCTCGTCCCAGAAGCCGTACAGATTCACCTGCGCCATAAAGGCCCCGGCTTCCTTCCAGTCCTTCGTGATCGCATCAATCTTGAACATGGCGTTTCCTGATGTGGATTTCCGTTGGCTCCCACTGCATGGGGTCGTAGCGTCTGCGGAATTTGCCGGAGTTGAACAGTACGCGCAGTATTTCGACATCGTGCTTGGTGGCAATCCGTGCAATGACGACTCCGACAATGAACAACAGGATGCCGCCAAGCAGCGAGTGCATCAGCGAAAAGACTGCCCCGCCCGCGATCAGCGCGACGAAGAACAGCCGCCGTTCCGCGCCCAGAATGGTCAGTGGGCGGTTCATCGCTTTGTGGACCTTTTTCTGCCGTGAACTGCCCGCTACCATCGGCCATCCTCCTTGCCGGTCAGTTGATTGGTGTTTGTGCTATTCGCGTCACGGCTTCTGCCGGGCGCAGAAGTTCACATTGGCTATCCCGGAAAGAGCCAGGCCATGAAATTGACCGCGCCGATGGCCATGCCGATGCCGAATACAATCCCAGCCAGCATGCGCTTGGATTGGCCCTCGCCATAGGCGAACATCAGCCCGCCCACCACAATGGCCACCAGCGACAACCCTGTTGCAATCGGTCCGGTAAATGCCTGCTCCAGAACGTTGACCGCGTTCTCCCAAGGACTGCCGCCTCCCGCTTGCTGGGCGTAGAGCGGCGTTGCGGCCAGCGCGGTCGCGGCAACAATCGAAAAAGCCCGCTTCCATTGCGGGCGGCGTGGGTTGGCAAACAGCTTCCTGATACGGTTGGACACGGACGGTTCTCCCTTCCTTCGCTCGATTGTTTGCGGAGATCGTGAACTCCGCGTCTGCAACGAACCTAAGGCCGCACGGGCTGCAGTCGGTCTGAAAAATCTTCCACGAGATTTCCTAAAAGGAAATGAAGTTTGGGAATTTCTGTGGTAAAGCGAGGGAAGTTTCAAGATGGTCAGGAACCTAAGACAAATCGTTAACTGTCACGGCACGGCACCGACCGAGCGGGTTGGCCATTATGAGCGACTCGGACCGGATTCTGATATGTTCAGTGCCAGCAATTCAGGGTGCACCCCGTCCGCGGAAAGGGAAGATCCCACCTGAACCAACCTTGAAGCACCGAGCAATGACTTCTCTTTTGCCCGAGAGAGCGGACACCGGGCCGATAAGGAGAAGTGTATGTCTCGTGATCTACCCTCGAATCCCAACCTCGAATCTCTGAGGAAACAAGCTAAACAACTACAACGCGCAGTGCCGCAGTGCAAACTGGCCGATGCACAGTTCGCGCTGGCCCGAGAGTATGGCTTCCCCACTTGGGCAAAGCTGAAATCGCACGTCGTCACCTTGGGACTGGCTCCAGCCGAAGCATTGAAGGTCACCGTGTGCGATAGCGACGCTCAACGTGTCCGCATACTGCTCGAAAATCATCCGGAATTGAAAGCGAGGATCGATGAACCGCTGCCGAACTATGGTTTCGACCAGCATGCTTTATTTGCGGCCGTGCAGCGTGGTGATCGGGACACCATCAACGTTTTGCTACGCGCAGGCGCTAAAATCAGCAAGCGAACCGCGTGGTGGGCAGGCGGCTTCGGGGTACTCGACGATTGCGATCCGAGCTTGGTGGATTTTCTCGTCAAACGTGGCGCGGTGATCGATGCGCACGCTGCAGCGCGGCTCGGAATGATTTCAAAACTTGGCGAGTTGATCGCGGCGGACTCGGACCTCGTGCATGCCAGAGGCGGAGACGGCCAGACACCATTGCACTTCGCTTCCACAGTCGAGATTGCGGAATTCCTTCTCGATCATCGAGCGGACATAGATGCTCCCGATATCTACCATGAGTCAACTCCAGCGCAATATATGCTGCGTGTGCAACAGAGACGGCACTATCCGCATGACCGGCAGGATGTTGCACGTTATCTGGTGTCGCGTGGATGCAAAACGGACATTCTCATGGCTGCGGCACTCGGCGACATGACTCTTGTGGGGCGTCATCTGGATATCGACCCAGCTTGCATCCGGATGACTGTATCGGAGAAATGGTTTCCGATGAGGGATCCGCGTGCAGGAGGCACGATCTACATCTGGACACTGGGAACGAGACGTACCGCGCACACAATAGCGCGTGACTTCGGCCATGAGGAGATATTTCAGTTGCTCGTAGAGCGGACTCCGCATGACTTGAAGCTTGCGTTGGCGTGTGAATTGGGTGATGAAAGCACTTTTGGAGAATGTCTGGCCACGAATCCTGGCTTCCCAAAGGCGTTGCCTGACGCGGAACAACGAAAACTCCCAGAGGCTGCGCAGAGCAACAATACACAAGCTGTTCGGTTGATGCTCCAGGCGAGATGGGAGCGACAGCGCTGCACTGGGCCGCATTCAACGGCAACGCGGAAATGGCCCGCGCGATATTGGGGTTCCATCCTAATCTTGAATTGAAATCGCAGGAGTATGCGGGGACTGCGCTGTCATGGGCTTTGTACGCGTCCGGAAACGGCTGGCATCGGGATATAGGAGACTTCGTGGGAACGGTTCTTGCGCTTTTGGAGGCCGGAGCATCACTGCCCTCGGACCCCGAAGCACTCGAGCCAAGCGATGCGGTGCTGGAGGTGCTGCCATGAATGCGAACAAGCGCCCAGTTTCTGTTCTGATCGTTGGTTCTCTCTACATTGCTGTGGGAGCCATCGGCTTCGCGTATTACTTTCCGCAGATGATAGCGCTTCAGCGCGACACGGTATGGATCGAACTCACGGAGCTACTGGCGGTCATTGCGGGGATATTCATGCTGCGCGGCCACAACTGGGCACGGTGGCTCGCGCTGATTTGGATGTCTTTCCATGTAGCGATTAGCTTTCCGGTGCTTCGCCAGATCGCCATTCACTCGGCAATTTTTGCGGGGATTGCATGGGTTCTCTTTCGTCTTGATGCTCGACAATATTTCGCGAGATGGAAACCGGACGACGCATAACTGGGCCGCCCCGACTTTGTACTGTTTGAAGCAACATAACCATCGCGTTCAACCAAAGCTGTTCCTCACGAGACCCCCCAACCTCTTTCTGTAGCACACTAGCGCGGAGATCGTAAAGCATGGCATTCCCACGATAATCTGCGAAAAAGCCGCGTGCAGGCGCGCGTCAAAACGCGATCATGCTGGTTGGAACTCCGGCATGTCTTGACGCGGGCCGGAGCGCGGCCAAAATCAAGCAGCCGTGGGAATGCCGCAGGAGAACCGCCGTGTGCCGATCCTCCCATGAATGCGCGCCATGCGGGCGCTGGCTGCTGCGTG
>DAIDGW010000029.1 GCA_027452245.1 Acidobacteriaceae bacterium | reverse complement strand
AGGATCACAACGGCAAAGCTCGCCAGCAATTGCGCGTTACTGATGATCCGCTTTCGCATATGTGTTTTCCTTTATAACATCTACAATGTCCGTACGTAGATCCGGAAATAATTCTAAATGATCAATCTATTATGAAAAATTGACACTCCATGGACTCCTGCCTGCGACAGCTCTACGACGATCTCGATACACTTCTTCGCGAGATTTCTCAAGAACAACTATCGCGGCAGCCGGGAATCAAATGGTCTGCTGCGGAAATTCTCGAGCACTTGTACCTCACTTACACAGGTACCATAAAAGGCTTTGAACGCCTTGAGCAAGCCGGTAATCCGAAAATCAAGGGTTCAACCCTCGCGCAGAAAATACAAGCTGTTGTGGTGATCACTTTGGGATATTTTCCCTCTGGAAGGCAGTCGCCAGCGGTTGCCACGCCGCGTGGTCTGCCAAGAGAACAAGTTGTTCTGGAGATCCTGAGTCGCATCGCCGAAATGGATGTCGTTCTTTCCCGCTGCGAGCAGAAGTTCGGATCGCGGACAAAAGTGCTCGACCATCCTGTTCTGGGATCTTTAAGCGTCTCACAGTGGAGAAAGTTCCATCTCGTCCATGGAAGGCACCACCTGAAGCAGATCGTTCGCGTGCGTCGTCAACCAAATACGTGATGTTCCGCCTAAACGCAAAGGACTTGTCTATTGCTGCGCTGGTTCCGTCATTGATGACGGTACTCCGGCTTTGCGCGCCTCTTCCTCCATCTCACTCAGCTTCTGTTTAGCTTCCTCAATCGCTTTCTGCTTTTCACCAATCTGCTCTTTGTACTTTTGATCCTGCTGGTCCCATGCCGCCTGATTCCGCAAACGATTGCCGGCATCGGCAAAAAACTCAGCAGTGCGGATCTGGTATTCGCGCTGCAAAACATCAAACTCTCGTTGCAGCAACTCAATCTGCTTTTGCTGTCCCGTAATTTTGTCTTGCCAGCCCTTCCAGACCGCCTGCTTCTCCTTCTCTTTATCATCGAAAGATTTTTCGGCACCGTTGTCAGATTCCTGCTGATTCTCGGTAGCGGACTCTGGTTTGGCTGACGGTCCGATGATCGAAAGCTGGTCGCCATGCGGGATATTATCGTTGTCGTAAACGCGCGGCTTCGGTTTGCCATCGGATGTTCCCTTCCCGACCTTACGAGCATAGTTACCTAGAGAAGAATCGGGTGTGATCTGGACTTGGCCTTTCGGCGCAGCCTGAGACTGACTCGCATTCTGTGACTGCGATTGAGTTTTCGAGGCGGACTCCGGACCCGGCTGATCCTGAGCTTGTGCTCCCGCTACTAGAACAAACAGCCCGAATGAGAGTCCCAACTCGATTCCGACGTAAGCAATGCGTTTCATGGTTACCGTCCTTTTTATTCTTGCGAAGCATATCTTCGATGCTGGCGCTCGAAGATTCCTCAGATTCCCATACGCCATTCCCTTAAACTGAGGCATTCGCTGTCGCCTTTGCCTTCGATTCCTCTGCCAAAAATCCGCCAATGCTACGGTCCAGATGCGATGTCTCTTCGGCGATGTAAGCCGCTAACTGCTTGGCGAACTCAGGATCTCCGCTACTGGCTAGTTGTTGTGCATATCCCGAAATCGTGACCAGAGAGTTGCGCAGCCGTAAGGCCATCTCGCTCGAGATTTCCTGCCGCAACAACTGCTCGCGCCGGATCTGCTCAACCTCGCTGCGATCGTTAATCAGGCACGCAACGCCTGCCAGCGTGCCATCATTTGCCGGCACGGGAGAAACCGTCATGGCGATCCTACGAGTAATTCCACCCGGGGTCGTGTGGTCGGCCTCAGTCTGGCGCCGCGAACTGCCTTCGCGCAGAACGCAGTGCACCTCTGCGGCAAGACTTCCCGCGTGCGTCTCGATCCCATCCTTCAACGGCTTGCTGCTTGCATTGGCATTTCGAAAAATTTCATCTGCGCCCATTCCTACCGGCGAAGCTAGTCCCAAAATCTCTTTCGCTGCTGAATTCGCCTGCTTAACCAATCCATTCGTACCAAACACCAGGACACCCGAAGACAGGTTCGAGAGCACGGCTTGGCTGAAATTTTCGCTCATCCGTGCGCGCCGCTGCTCCGCCTGCGTTTGTACCTGCAGTTCATGCTTCTGCTGCTTGAGTTGCTGGATGACCGTGCTGTAAAGGTGGAAAGGAAGCGTCTGAGGAGATTTCCCGGACTCCGGAGTAAGGTCTGCCTCCTCCGAAATGTTCTTGCGCAGCAGTCGCATGCTGATTACCCCCATCACGAATGCAAACCCTGCACAGCACAAGACGATCATGCCCCGCACCAGCACTGGATTTGTGATGGCCGTTACCATAAACCTCCATACCAATGCAGGAACTGCTTCCCAACAAATGATGCCAACAGCGCCATGCTCCCGAGAAACACACCGAACGGCATCTGGTACGAGCGATAAACCAGCTGTGCCGATCGCCAGGCCCGGCTGCGAGCAGCACCGGCGTTTGTTCGTGAAACCATGAATCTGCGGGTCCGCTTCACCCATACGACGCAAACAGTTCCCAGTCCACACAGCGAACCAGCTATCGAAGCGGTAAATATCGTCAGAATCGTGAGCTTGATGCCAAGAAACGCTCCCACCATAGCCATCAACTTGACATCTCCCAACCCCATTCCTTCCACACCCCGCCAGCGCAGGTACATGGCTCCAACCCCATAAATGAACGCGGCGCCCACCGCCGCCCCCAAAAGAGAATCAAGGAACGACAGGAGCCGCACCGTGACATCTGTTCTGAATGGCATGCTCACTACATCGGGTAGGAACTGTCGTGCCAGATCGTTGATCGGCACAATCAAGCTGAAAAACACTCCTAGCGCCAGTCCCGTTAGGGTCAGTTTGTCTGGAAGCAGCTTGGTCTCTGCGTCCGTAAAGATCAACCCCAGCAACAGAAAGGCCAGGACACAATATTTCGGGGTCTGCAGGCTAAGTCCGAAATGCCAATAGCAGGCCAGAAAGAGTGCACCGGTCAGCATCTCGATGACAAGGTAGCGCGGCGAAATGGGGGTACGGCACTGCCGGCATCGCCCGCCGAGCAGAATCCAGCTCAGGACGGGGATATTGTCATAAAACGCAATCGGGTGCTTGCACTTCGGGCAGGCGGAGCGGGGCGTCACCACTGACAAACCTCTCGGCAGCCGGTAGATACACACATTCAGGAAGCTCCCAAACGCGAGCCCCAAAATGAAAAGCGAAGATGCCAAGACTGAATCCACTGTATCGGCTGTGCCTTCCCTATCCCGCACCACTGCGCAACAGCGTCTCTATGCAGAACGCTGATTTTTCTACATCTTGAGAGGATTATAAGAGGCTCCAGAGTGGTCGCTAAGGGTACTGAAGTCATTGTCCTAACGGACACAATCGCCGAAGCCGGAAGGCGTGCCTCCAGTTCACATACGAAACGTTCCAGATTGCTTGGTATAAGAAAGGGCGGAAGCAATCCGGGAATACCATCCCCGGATTGCCTTGCCCCGACACTCCAGAGTCGCTACTTGGATTGCAGGGTACCTATGTATTCAACCAGATTTGCGATGCGCTGCTGAACTTCCGCTTCGTGTCCGTTGCTGATGCTGGAGAACAACGGCCCCCACACCGGCATATCTTTGCTACCATGCGCGGCCAGATCGGCTTGTCCCCGGATTACGGCAGCCACATGCGCGGAGGGATACTGCCCGCCGTTATTCTTGGCAAGTTGGGTCAGGTTAGTCGGGGGCAACTTCAATGCCGACGCTGCCGGACCTTCCCCTGTCGCATCCGTACCATGGCAAACGGCGCAATAACTCTTGTACATCTCCTTACCCGAAATCGGTGACGAACGCGCAATTGGCACATGCTTGATCGTGGGCGCAGTCTGCGCCTCTTGTGCTACGGCAAACGCCGAAACTATGACCATAACAGCTGACAGCGGAATGAATTTAGATAAACGCATAGCTTCCTCCTGGCGGCTTGCGAGGCCGGACTGCTACAACAACGCAGTCTAGGCGCAGCTCTGCAACTCGAATGTGACGATAATCACACCCTTTTGTGCGTTGGGACTGTGATGCTACGGACGGCTAAATGAATACAAACAACCGGCAAGGTGCCGCACTTCGGATGAACCCTGGGGTGTATCCTGAACCGGAAGTCCCCCTTCCGAAATCGGCCAGTCCTTGGCAATAACACGCAGTTCCGGAGAAGATCCTTTAACCCATCCGTTCGCACTTTCCCGGTGTATATGAAGCGAATAGCCACGTTTTGAATGGACCGGTTCGAAGCGCAGTTCAAAAAGGCTGGCTTCCAGAGCTTCACTTACCGATTCGTTGGGCTTAATGCACAAAATCCGTTCACATTTGGTAGCCTGCAGGGCGTCTCTCCACGAAGAAAAAGAAAGCACACACGCTCCATACTGCCGCGCCACGCGCACGGTCGCGTCTGACGATGCGTGATCGACCACGTAGAACTCTTCGCAGGCACGTAGAGTCTCCAGCGCGCGTCCCAGTCTCAGGCCGTCATTGTGTGTGTGTAGGAGGGCGGCGGTCGAAGCCATGCCGCATCGTACAACAATCGCCGGGTTCACGGGGTTAGGGGAAGGATTCGCCTTGCGAGTAACCCTAAAACACGCACAGTGCTCCCGGAAGAGCACTGTGACATTGCTCATAGCTTCTTAGAATCTACTGCGATTCAGCCAGCTTCGGGCGTCCGGCGTTCGGATTCACGGCCTTAATGACCGTTACCGGCGCTTGCAGCGTGAAGTTCAATACGGTTTCCGAGGGCAGCTTGATCTGCTGTCCTTTGGTCGCGGCCTGCACACCACCGCCGATACCGCCGCCCGCCGCCGCGCCGATCGCTGCGCCTTTTCCACCGCCCGCCAAAGCGCCAATGATGCCACCGAGGACGGCTCCGGCTCCTACTTTTTCGGCCGTGTTCTTGCCGCGTGAACTACCCTGTTTACGGTATTGATCCGTCTGAATGTTGTACGTCTTCCCTCCGACCGTGATGCTATCGAGTTGGGCAACGACCAGAGACTGTCCCGCGAACTTCCCCGCACTCTTCACTTCTGCCAAATGCCCTGTCACATCCGATCCGGCTGCAACCGCCAGTTCCCCATCGGAGGTCAGCGGTGTATTCAGAGTGGCATGAAAGGTATCGCCCGTCTTGTTCTTCTCACTGTCGATTGCATCAATCAGCCGGATCGAGAGCTGGGTTCCCTGATCGATGATGTACTTCTTAGGCGGCGGAGGCGGTACTGGCGCGGGCGCTGGCTGCTGCTGCATCGGCTGCGCCGGAGGAGGATTATTCTCGGCCATATTTTGGCCGGAATTATCTTGCGCAGACTGACTCATCGAGTCGTCGCGATGGCTTCTTCTGGACTTTCTGGGAGCATGTTTTTCTTCCATCGGCTCAGGCGAGGGCGCGCTTTGGGCAACATCCGGTTGTGCCGCAGGACTTGGTGCCGCCGCATTCGCAACGTCCAGGTTGTTAATCACCTGCTTTACACCATTGACGGAAGCTGCCAGCCGCGAAGCCACGTCGCGCTCTTCATTGTTATCCACTGTGCCCGACAGCGTAACCGCTCCGTTGCTGGACTGGACCGTGAGTTGTTTACTTGCCAGCCCGGAATCCTGGCTGAACTTGCTTTGGATATCAGCGGAAATCTTGGCGTCATTTGGCTTCTTGGCGCAGGCACACGTCAAAGCCAGAACGAGCGTAAGCAAACTAACGCACACAGACTGGGATCTGGTTTTCATATTTCGACTCCTGACAGTACGCCCTGGGTGAGCTACTCGACTACTTCTATTTTAGATGCTATGGCGATCTTTGGAAGATGTAATTTAGGACACACGAACAAAGCTCGTAATTGGGTTTAGTGAATGAATTTGTAATCCATGATCGAGGCCGCTAGCGCGCTCGTCTCGCTCTCTTCCTGCGCCGCTTCCTTCGTACGCATTACCCGGCCTTGGCAAAGAACATTACTGTTCTTCTGTCCCGAAATTTCTTCCGGCATCTCGAAGACCATTTCGATCAAAGCATTCACCGGCAACTGCTGCGGACCAATAAACAGTACACCGGTCTGGCTGATGTTTTCTATTGTTCCTTCGTACCAGTTGCTCGTTTTGTTAACCCGGTAGCGCAGCGGCAGGTCGAGCTTCAGACGCCGCGCGCGGGGAACCCATGACGGCTTCTTTTCCCGCGAATGGCTGCGTCGAATTCCCGTCTCTGGACGCGAATGTTCCACGCGCTCGGTCCGGCGCATCGTAGCCCAGTCGTACTTGTATTCAGCGGCACATAGCAGGCAAACCTGGTAGTAATTTCCATCTGCGGCGCGACGCGGCCAGGAAAACTCGTGGGAGCACCGCCCAAGCATAAGCACATCCATGATTTTTTGCGGCATGACTGGGTCACTTCCGGGCTCGAACCATCACCCTAGGACGCCGTCATCATCTCGCGAACCCCTGACTTTGGGTAGGTTACTTTCGTGCATAAGAGGCACGGCGGCCAATTCAAGCTCCGGCCTTGCCCAAACTGCTCGAAAATCGTCGCTTTTGAAATTCCGACCGCAACCGTCTTAAGACTATGTACTATTGCCGAATGCATGACGCCGCTGAGGCCGCAGCCTTCATCCTTGCGGGGGGCAAAAGCACGCGCATGGGCACCGACAAAGCCCTGCTCCAATTCGGCGGACAGACCCTCCTCGCCACCGCCCTGGAGATTGCCAGGTCGCTGGTACCACAGGTCCAGATTGTCGGTCCAGCCACGAAGTTCGCTGCATTTGCTCCTACCGTTGAAGACACCTTTGCGGATGCCGGCCCCTTGGGCGGAATCCACGCGGCCCTGCAGTCGTCCAAATATGAACTGAACCTGATTCTCGCAGTCGACCTCCCCTTCCTGTCCTCGGATCTCCTGCGCTATCTCGTCTCCCGCGCCCGCGCCTCCAGTGCCGTCGTCACCGTACCCCGCACCGGAGGCCGATGGCAGCCACTCTGCGCTGTATACCGCCGGCAATTTGCTCAGTGCGCCGAAACAGCACTAAGAGCTCACCGCTACAAGATCGACGCTTTGTATGGTTCGGTCAACGTGCAAACCGTCGAAGAAAACGATCTGATTGCCGCCAGATTTTCCTGCGATATGTTCCGCAACCTGAACACTCCTCAGGATGTACACTCCGCAGCTCGTCCCAGCCCGCATCCTTCCCGTTAACTTCCCAAATAGCCGCATACCGCTGATAAGCTAATCTCTACAAACTCATGCCGGACTCCCTCCACCCCTACATCGAATTTCGCGAGGTCTCCAAGTCCTTCGGCGACAATCACGTACTGAAGAATGTGAGCTTCGACGTGATGCCCGGAGAAACCGTCTGCATCCTCGGGCGCAGCGGTGTGGGCAAATCCGTGTCCCTGCATCAAATCATGGGCTTTCTGAAGCCCGATTCCGGTCGCGTATTCGTCGCCGGCGAGGACATCACCTACTACGACGAAGAGCAAATGGAACATATCCGTAAGAAGGTCACAATGGTTTTCCAAAACGGGGCTCTGTTTGACTCACTCACCGTCGGCGAGAACGTCGCCTTTCCTCTTCGCGAAACGGAGGAACTCAGCGAAGAACAGATTTACCAGATCGTAGATGGATTGCTGCGCATGGTGGGGGTCGAAGAGATGCGGGATTTACTTCCTTCCGATCTATCCACCGGGATGAAGCGATCCGTTGCCATTGCGCGCGCTTTGGCCGCCCGTCCTGAGTGCGTGCTTTATGACGAGCCGACAACGATGGTCGATCCGCTCATGGCGCAACTGCTGGGTGACTTGATCAAACGATTGAAGACACAGCTCAATCTCACCAGCATAGTCGTGACTCACGACATGAGGCTTGCGAAAAAGCTGGCCGAACGCGTAGTTTTTCTTTACGAAGGCCAGGCCATCTTCTTTGGGACTTATGCGGAGATGGAGAAAGTTCGCGAGCCTATCGTGCAGGAATTCCTGGAACTCGACGAATTAAAAATCGAAGCCTGAATCTCGCAAAATCCCGCTCAGCGCCTCAAAAACCCTGCTGCACAAGATCTTCAATCTTCAGAGAACTCTCGGGACGTTCCGCCTTCATCATCTTCTCGACGTATTTCCCAATCAGGTCCGCTTCCAGGTTTACCGGATCGCCAGGCTTCAGCGACCCCAAATTCGTCATCTCCACGGTGTGCGGAATAATGGCAATCGTGCATCGCTTGTCACTCAGCTTGGCAACCGTCAGGCTGATACCCTCGATGCAAACAGAACCTTTGTAAACCGTGTACTTCTCGATCTCCGGCGGCAATTCGATGTGCAGCCACCAGTTCTCGGAATTCCCGATGCGTTCCAGCCCGATCAGCTTGCCCACACCATCCACGTGGCCCTGCACGACGTGTCCCCCAAAGCGCCCATCGGCTTTCATCGGCAGTTCCAAATTCACTAGCGCACCCTTGTGCAGCCGCGAGAGCGACGTGCGCACCCACGTTTCGGGAGCAAGGTCGGCCGAAAAGGACCCCGACTGGATGTCCAGCGCCGTCAGGCAAACCCCACTTACGGCAATACTGTCTCCGGTCTTGAGCTCTTTCGGAGCCTTTGCCGCCGCGATCGTGACCCGCCGATTTTCCCCTCGTTGGACGATGTCCGTGATCTTGCCGACTTCTTCAATGATTCCGGTAAACATGAGCACCTCGGATGAAACTCTCTATCATAGGCCATCAATCGCTATACGGATCGCGCAAGTAGCCTTCGATGGCAATGTCGTCTCCAAAACGATGCAAAGTAACATCTTTCAAAGAGCTATCACCGTTCTCTATCCTGATTTCGCCGGACGCAAACGGAACCGCTTTCGCGTCTCCCAGAATCGACGGTGCATAAAACAGAAACATCTTGTCGACCAGACCCGATGCGAGCGCGCTTGCGTTAATCCGTGAACCGCCCTCGATCATCAGCTTGGTGATTTCCAACTCAGCTAAACGCCGCAACACTGCTACGAAATCCACCTGCCCCTGGATTGTCCTGATCTCTTCCACTTGAACACCACAATCCAACAATTGCGCCTTCTTCCGCTCTTCCGGCGACGACGCACAAATAACCAATAGGTCCTGCCGCCCGTTTCGCCTTGCATCCTGCACCAGGCGGGACTGCAATGGGATTTGCAGTTTCGAATCCAAAACCACGCGCAGCAATGGCCGCCGCCGCGGAAGACCGGTACGATCGCTAAGCATCGGATTATCCGCCAGTGCCGTTCCGATCCCTGCAAGCAACGCGTCATTCTCATGGCGCAAGCGCTGCACGTGATTGCGGGCCAGTTCACCCGTAATCCATGTCCCGCGAAATTCGTTCTGCTGAGCGTGACGATCCTGACGCCGGGCAGGCGCGATCTTTCCATCCAGCGTCATCGCAGATTTAAGAGTAAGGAAAGGACGCCGTGAGCGAATATATCGGGCAAAACCTTCGTTTAACCGCTGTGCCTCGCGCTGCAGGCGCCCCACATCCACCTGCATTCCCGCATTCCGGAGCTTCTCGAATCCGCGGCCGGCGACAAGCGGATTCGGGTCCGGCATGCACGCGACTACCCTTTTGACACCAGCTTGAGTCAGCGCATCGGCACACGGCCCGGTGCGCCCCACGTGGGAACAGGGCTCTAAATTGAGGTAAACGGTCGAACCTTTGGCAGCCGCTCCAGCCTCTTCGAGCGCAACAATTTCGGCATGCTTACGACCTTCATAGGTATGCGTGCCTCTGCCGATCACCCGGCCGGTGGCATCGACGATTACTGCTCCGACACATGGGTTCGGCGATGCCAGGCCAATTCCCCGGTGTGCCAGGTCAAGGGCCTCCGAAAGAAACTGCTCGTCTATTTGCGAGTCAGACACCGTGCCAGCAATCTATCATCACCTACTCAAACAACGAATCGACAAATTCCTGCGGATTGAACGGTAGGAGATCTCCGGCCTTCTCGCCTACTCCGACATACCTCACCGGAAGACCCAGTTCGCGGCAAATCGCCACCACCACTCCACCTTTCGCCGTTCCGTCGAGTTTGGTGAGCACGATTCCCGTCACGCCAGCCGATTGCGTGAACAGCCGTGCCTGCTGTAGGCCATTCTGCCCGGTCGTCGCATCCATCACCAACAACGTCTCGTGCGGAGCTCCCGGGATAATCCTTTGCGCGGTTCGATGCATCTTCTCCAGTTCCGACATCAGGCTGGATTTTGTGTGCAAGCGGCCTGCGGTATCGACAATAACGTAATCGACCTTGCGGGCAGCCGCTGCCTGCAAGGCATCGAACAGCACCGCAGAGGGATCCCCTCCGGGCTTGGTCTTGATCACTTCCGTTCCGGTGCGCTGTCCCCAGATTTCCAGTTGATCGATGGCCGCCGCCCGAAACGTGTCGGCCGCACAGAGAAGCACATTTTTCCCCTGCGAACGGAACACCTGTGCCAGCTTTCCGATGCTGGTGGTCTTGCCGGTCCCGTTCACGCCAACTACCAGAATTACTTCGGGACTGCCATCGACTCTTTGCACGGGCCGCTGATTGGCCAAGCTCAGGATCGCGAGCAGTTCTTCCTTCAGAAGCCGCTTCAGTTCCTCCACGTCTTTGATCTGTTTGCGGTCGGCTTTCTCCCGGAGCTTGCCGAGCACTTCTTGGGTCGTCGTCGTGCCAAGGTCCGCGCCGATCAGCGTAGCTTCCAGATCGTCGAGCGTGTTGCGGTCGATTTCTTTACCGAACGAAACAACTTCTTCAATGCGCTCCGCCAGATTTTCGCGGGTTCGCGTGACCGCCTGCTTCATGCGGTCGAGAAAACCAGTTTTCTTTTCTTGCTGCTCCTCGAGGCTGCCAAATAAGGTTTGAATCATAAAATGCCTTAATGGCCATTATAGAGGGCGGCTGGAAAATGCCTGGAATCGGGCAACCTGGAGGCTAGACGCGCGTGCGTTCGAGTTCAGAGGTGTCGGGTGAAGCAGGAGTTGCAGGCAGGGCCGGAGGAACAACCGACGCTGGACCGCCGGTTGCAACCGGGGCGGCGGCCGCAGCATTGACCACTGGGCGCCGGATTACAAACCGCTGAATTCGAATCTCGCCCCGCGCGTACACTGCGAGCAAGGCAGCCACACAGTCGGGGTCGAGGCGCTTGCCTGCAAGATTTTTGACGATGGTCAGCGCCTGCTCCGGAGTATGCGCCTGCTGATAAGGGCGGTTGGTCGTCAGAGCGTCGAACGTATCGGCAACCGCGATGACCCTGGCTAGCAGCGGAATCTGATCCCCCTCCAACCCATAAGGATATCCGCGGCCGTCGAGCGCCTCATGATGCAGTTCGATGCCGGGAAGCATCTCAGCCAACTGCGTCACTGGCCGCAGAATATTCGCGCCCTTCGTCGTGTGCGTCTTCATCACTTCGAACTCTTCCGCAGTCAGCGCGCCCGGCTTCTTCAAAATATGGTCCTCAATTCCGATCTTCCCCACGTCATGCAGTTGGGCCGAAATCTGCAGGATCTCCATGAACGACGCAGGCAGATTCATTTCCTTCGCGATAAGTAGCGAGTAACGCGTAACCCGGTCAGAGTGGCCGCGCGTATACGGATCCTTTTCGTCGACGGCGCCGGCGAGCATCTGGATCGATCCCATAAACAGCGCCCGGTTTTCTTCAGCCGCACGCTTCAAATCTTCAATGAACCGCTCCAGTTCATGCGACATCGTATTGAACGTGTCCGCCAGGTCTCCGATTTCAGTACGGCTGCGCAGATGAATGCGTTGCGAGAAATCTCCGCGGGCGATTGCGCTGCTGAATTCCGTCAGCGCCGCCAGGGGATTGGTGATCCGTCGCGCCGCAAAAATGCTTACCCCAATGCTCAGCAATACCGCCAGCAGCGCCAGCAATCGCGCGGTCCGCTGCATTTCGAATACCCCGCGATACGCCTGGCTTTGCGGCTTTTGCACCACCACCGCCCAATCGAGACTGGTCACCGGGCTGTATGTGCCCAGCATTCGAGTGCTTTCTTTTCCGTTGTTTACTGTGAACTCCTTCGTGGCTGCCAACTGCGCCTTATTGCCGGCCTGGACGAAGTTGCGCACTATTTCCAGGTTCTTCATGTCCTGGCCCGTGGCGTACTCTTGCCCCGCCGTCGCAACCAGCCGGCCTTGAGCATCGACCACGTATGGGATCAGGCCACCATCATTCACCTCGCGCAGTCTTCGGATCAGGAACTGTAGGTCCACCACCGAGGCGATCATTCCCAGAAACCGCTGGTCGTACATGACGGGAGCGCTAACCAGAAACACCGTGCGCGCCGACTTCCCCTCCCCGATGGCCAACGCCTGTCCGTTGTAAACTCGTCCATCCCGCGCCGCAGCGTAAGCCCGTTCCAGCTCGCGCTGCATGAATGCATCCGGAGCAATGCGCCCGGCAGAGATACCTTTCGCCTCAGAGTTCAGCAGCGTCGCATAAGCGATCTCATCCGAGGACGAAACGAAGTTTTCCAGCAGGGCCCGAAGTTCGGGAGTTTCGATATTCTTGTCGCCGATATCTCCGCCGCTGGCCACTTGTATGGCCGAGGAGAGATTGGCGAGCATCATGCGCAGGGATTGTTCGTGTTGCGAGAGGTCATCAGCCAGGGAACGGGTCACAGTATTCTGAAGCAGCATCTCATTGGTCTTCAGCCGATCCCGGTTGATGGCTTCCACTTGCGTGGAATAGAAGTACATCGGGAAAATGCTGATAACCAGCAGAACGCTCAAAATCACGTACAGAATCGGAATACGCCTTGTCTTGGATTCCGTGGCGGACAAACGTCTCCCTTCCCGATCCGCGGCGCCTGTGAACGAAGTGACGGCGGATTACACGCTATAGAAATTCTACTGGTCGGTCGCGGGGTTGCAGCGGAAAGCACGCGGGAGATCGATTACGAAAGTACCAGGCGCTCGTGCACTCTGGTACTCTGAGACTCTGGAAAGCCTATTTCTCTAACGTTTTTACCGGCTCGTGGCGCCGTTACCCATTTCGCTCTTTCCGCTCCGGCTCATCAGGTCCTGAATGGCTCCCCGCGGAGACTTGCCATCCTGCAGGATGGCGTGCATTTGCTCGGTGATCGGCATCTCGATGCCACGACTCTTAGCCAGCCCGACAGCTGCATTCGTCGTGAAAATTCCCTCTGCCACCATGCCGTGCATGCCGGCCGTGATCTCCGGCAGCTTCCGGCCCTGCCCCAATGCGACTCCAACGCTGCGATTGCGCGAAAGGCCTCCGGTACACGTCAGCACGAGATCACCTAATCCGGCGAGGCCCGCCATAGTTTCGGCGCGACCACCGCACGCGACGCTTAAGCGTGAAATCTCAGCCAGCCCGCGAGTAATGAGGGCAGCGATGGAATTATGGCCGAGGCCAAGACCATCACAAACTCCGGCCGCTATCGCAATGACGTTCTTTAGCGCCCCGCCCATCTCCACGCCGACAAGATCGGAATTCGTGTACACGCGAAAAGTGCGGCTGCTGAATTCCTGCTGAACCGTCAAGGCAAGATCACTATCTCCCGAGGCAATCGTCACCGCCGTCGGATCCCCCCGCGCCACTTCCACTGCAAACGATGGTCCGCTTAACGCCCCAATTCCGACATTCCTATCACCGAGCACCTGCGCAATCACTTCGCTCATCCGCAAAAGCGAATGTTCTTCCAGCCCCTTCGTCGCACTCACGATCAGCGCGCCCGCGCCGATGAAAGGCTTCATCTTCTCGAACAATGACCGGCAGTGCTGCGAAGGCATGACACTGACAATCACCCGCGCACCATCGAGAGCGTCCTGCAAGAGGTGGGTTGCCCTCACTGATCCAGGGATCTCATGACCCGGAAGGAATCTCTCGTTCACTCGATTCTTTGAGATCGACTCGCAGACCTCAGCTTCATGCGCCCATAATCGGACGCCGTGCCCGCCGTACCTGCCCAGCGTGATAGCCAGCCCCGTCCCCCAGGCACCCGCCCCGACAATCGCGATCTCGCTCATGCGGATCTCGTCCCGATCCGGTTCTCCGTTCCGCCAATCAACCGGCCGATATTTGCGTGATGTTTCGCAATGATCAGAATAGACGCTGACGAAATCAGCGCCAGCCCCATTGAAGAAATGCCGAACTGATGTAGGGCCCACGCAAAAACAGGAAATAGTCCCACCGCGACGATCGAACCAAGAGACACATACCGGAACATCAGCACAATCACGATAAATACACACACCGCCGCAACGACTCCCTTGGGAGCAATAATGACAAATGATCCCATGCCGGTCGCGACTCCTTTTCCACCTCGGAACTTCAGCCACACGGGGAACATGTGCCCGACTACGGCGAAGAGACCGCCAAAAGCCAATTGCGTATATGTCGCCGTTGTGCCACTCATTCGACTGGCGATGACGTACGCTAGCCCGACGGCTGCCGCGCCCTTCGCGGCATCGAGCACTAACGTGAGCACCCCTAAAGCCGGAGATCTCCGCGACACGTTCGTCGCTCCAATATTTCCGCTTCCGGTCCGTCGGACGTCCTCGCCGCGGAATGTCCGCAACAATACATATCCAAATGGGATCGAGCCTAATAGATAGCTGGTCACGGCAATGAGCAAGTAAGCTTTCATTTCAATGTAGTGGATCCATTCCCCGCCAGCTGCTGGAGTAAGGTGAACACCTTACCAGCAATTTACCGCGCTGAAAACCGCTCCAGCTTCGTGTACTTCGCCCCCCGCGGTGACAGTTGGCTTTGGTACAGAAAAAACTCACGGGCGGTCATCGTACCAAATCCGGGCTGGGGTATGGATGCGAGGTGCTTCTGAAGAATCTCGAAGGTTTGATTAGGACCATCTTCTCTACGCCGTTGTGGCGACCCGGAACCTCCGCCGCCGCGCGCCAGCGTGAGATGCGCTGTGAATGCGTGCTCTTCTCTTGGAATTCCGAGCGTAGAGAGTGCGTCATCCACCATTCCTGCAAGCCTGGCCAGTTCTGGACCAGACTCAATTCCGATCCAGAAAACGCGCGCCCCTTTTGCCGTGGGGAAAAACCCGTATCCTCGAAATTGGACCGCAACCGGCGAAAATTCAACTCGGCTGAGCCCCTCTTTAGCCTTCTCCAGCAGATTCTCCGGCAACTCTCCAATAAATTTGAGGGTAATGTGCAGAGACTCGGGCGTGACCCATCGCGCCCCGGAAGCGAATCCGCCTACTGCTTCAATGAATCGTGCGATGCGGGTACGAATCTCCGGATCGATGTCCAGTGCTACGAATAATCGCATATCCGTTTCAGGGAACGTCCGCCCGCCTCACATTAGCGTCTTGCCTTTTATCCGACCTCTACTGCCGGTTGTGCAGTCGCTCGATATCCGCATTCGTATAGACGTGAGCTGCGCGCTCTTCATGCGTCTTCCAGTACGAGGCCGCTTCGGGCAGGGTAATTCCATAGCCTCGGAATTTGAGGGCGGACGCCGTTGTGAATTCGCTCACTCCGCTCGTCACGATACTCATCGGCAGTTTCCCCATCCAGGCTTGTTGCTCCTCCGGTTCGCGGAAGCTGACGTAGATCTCGCTCTCTTCCGGCGGACCATATTCGTACTCGCCATATTCCGGGACACCGTAAAACATCGGAAAAAGATCGGGCGGTGGCAGAGGAGGCAAGCTCCGGAGGAATTCTTCCTCGGTGGCGGAAACATCCACCGGAGTTGGAAATGGAACCAGCGGGCTCTGGATGTTTAACGTGGGCGGCACAACCGGCCGGGCAAAAAGCGCAGACCCCTGGGTAAGCAGATAAGTGGGTCCCTCAGGAAACTGCATTTCGGGCTGGGCGGAGCACACTCCCAATAACGCGAGAATACTCAGCAGAACGCAGGAGATACGCATGGTTGCTACTCCTATTCCCCTCCATTATGGAGCGTTCCCGGTTGCTGATCCAGAGCCCTCCGACCCTATGGACCGCCCGTAAAACGCTTCGATGCCGCCTCCCTCCTCTCCCGCCGGCTCACCTGTAGGACATGAATCATATACAGCACGATGGCGATGTTTCCCAGAAATATCAATGCCCGCCAGATTGTCAGCCCGTGCACAAGCTCTCGAATCTCGAAAGGAAACAGCAGCGTCCCAGATATCACTGCCATCCACTCCGCCCACGCCCGCTCCTTCCAAAGACCATAGGACTCAATAAATCTCAAGCCAGCATACGCAAACGCGATGCGGGCCGCCGCCCATAATCTCGCGTCTGTAAGATTGTCTGCAAAATCCAGGAACACCAGCGCAAAGTGCCGGTCGGTGTTGATGTGCAGTGCCGCCAGAAGGCTCTCTGCCAGCAACCAGACATCCTGCCGCACCAGGAAAAGCGCGCACATACCCATCAACAGAACGAAAATCCCTTTCGTCAGCTCGAGCAGTGCGACCGCACGAATCGCGCGCCTTTGTCGGCGGTGAGAATCAGCGATGGAGAGCTTCATTCGGATTGCAGATTACCACGTTGGAACACCTGCACTCCTCGCCTCTCCCACGCTATATCGCCGCTTACCACCGTAACTGGAGAGTTGGATCACGCAATGTCACCATCTTCCAGCAATTGCCTTGCTACGTTATGCCTCGAACAAAAACTTCCATCACGCTTCTCGCGGCTGCTACGTTGCTCTGCTCCTTTGCGACATGGGCGCAGTCCGACAATCCGAACCGTCAGCAGACCGCTCGTCAGGCGCTCCTTGAGATGTTCTTCAGCAAGACTCCCGGAACCTTTATGGAGCACTTGCCCGCCGTCACCCGCGCCGCCTTGGACAAGTCCGGCGCACTGGGTGCGATACAGCCGTATTCCGCTTTTATGAAGCGGTTAGACAACAGGAACGGCCCACTGCAAACATTCGAAACCGGCCCCGTGCTGCTCTCACTCCAAGACGAGAAAACCGGTCAGAAATTTGAAGTCCTAGTCGAAAAGGATTTACTACGAGCAAACCGCGACGATATCGAAATCTCATTCCGCAGCTACAAAGACGGAGTGATGCAGCAGACTCCCTTCATGCCTCGGCTTGCGCTCTCGATGAAGACCGAATCCGGTGTCTGGACTCTGAACGAAATTGCAGTCACCGTCCGATTGCCTCTCGCCGATCCAGATTTCCTCAAAGGCATTACCGACAAAATGCAGGCTCAGATGGCTGCCGGTGCTCAGATGCACGCCGCCATGCAACCTCGGGTCGAAATGCTGAATCATCCTCTGGGCAGCGATGTCTCCATTGTCAGCGCGATGCGAAGCATTATTACCGCCGAGAATACGTATGCATCCACCTACCAGTCAGTGGGGTTTACCTGTACGCTTTCCGATCTCGACGGTTTTGGGGGTGGCACGCCCAACGAACACCAAGCCATGCTAATCCATAGCGACTTGGCGAGTGGACGGCGCTTCGGATATGTCTTTACGCTGTCCGGATGCTACAACGCTCCTGCATCCGGGTTTCTGCTCACCGCCGTTCCCAATGGCAATGGTTTAGGGAGAAAAGCCTTCTGTGCCGATCAAAACGGTGTAATCCGCTCGTCTCTTGAGACCAACGTCAATGCGTGTCTTGCCACGGGAACACCGGTGCAGTAGCGGACGGATTTACTTTTTCTGCCGCACGGCGGAGCGCAACTCCTCCACAATCTCCTGCGAAGCCCGGATCGCCAGCGCGTGTTGATTCACGTTAAAGGAAATCGCACCGACCCGCGCGTGACCTCCGCCCCCATAGCGCTCGCAAATCTTGGCAAGGTTAACCGTCGGCTCTTGCGGTGCCCAAGGATTCGATCCCACCGAAACTTTCACGCGAAAGCTGCTCTTGCTCAGCCCGACGCTGTAAATCGATTCCGGATGCAGGTAGTAAGGCACGAATTTGTTGTACCCCTCCAGATCGTGATCGGTGATATCAAAGAAAATTGTGCCATCTTTGCACTCTGTACGCTCTCTGAGTATTCCGATCGACAGTTCGTGCCGTTTCATCAGCGGACCCAGAAGCGGCGCCACGAAGGGCTGTTCCAGAATCTCCCCCAGCGGCTTGTGCGCTAACAGGGGAATCAGCGTCGGCACGAATCCATGATCCGGCGCTGACTCGATGACCATGGTCAGCTTCATCGCCGGCTCTTTCATCTCCACCGCCGTCTTGGCATCGGGATAAAGCGCCCCATCAATGATGTCCGTCCAATGCACCAGGTCTTTGACTGGGCTGGGATCGAAGCCAAATCGCTGTTGCGCGATCATTGCGATGAAACTTGTGCACGACTTGAAATCCGGATCGTAAAACTTCCGGTTGCTTTGGTCCTGCTCAAAGTGCTCCTGATCCTCAGGGGAAAGAAAGGCGCTCTCGTGATGGTCGAACCACCACGTGATCTTTGGCGAACTGCAATATTTGAAGTCGACAATGGCATTCTCGTCGCCATTGAAATCGACGTCTTCGAATAACGCCCCCGCCCGGTGCAGCAATCCCTTGAATTGGAACTCCACGTCGTTGCGGATACGCTCCCGGTAAAACCGGGCAAACAGAGCGGCCGACGACGCTCCGTCAAAACATTTCTCGTGATAGAAGACTTTGACTCGCAATGAAGTTCTCACCTGCCGCGAATTGCTCGCCATACCTGCCCTATTCTCGGCAAGTTGGGAAAAGCTAATAGAATTGCCAACTTACTCGCACATTGTCAAGGGAGGATATTCACTACAGAGATGCGCGAAAGGCGGAAATCTACACTGCCGCGGCCTGCTGTTCCGCAAAATCTCCGATGATCGGTAGGATGAAGGCTTCACCTTGTAACGCCTTTACAATCAGCACCACCCACAAGATGAACAGCGCCAGTCCAATGACCGTCGAAAGCAGCCAGATGAGCAGCGGCCCCAGTATCGGAATGATTAACAGCACCAATGCAGCCACCTTCAGCACCACCCCAATAATCAGTGACGCGACCCACAGCGCCAGGCACTGAAAAGAGTGGAAGCGGATGAACCGGCTCCTCTTGTACGGCTCCAGAACCAAAAACAGAATCGCAGGAACGATCGTGAAATACGCCAGGGCTCCGGCAATATTTTCCGGGAAAACTCCGACTTTCCCTTCCGCGCGCAGGGTCGATTTCGCCGGACGGCCACATCCCGGGCAGTATGCCGCATCTTCCGGCATCTGTACTCCGCAATAAGGACATGAAACAGGCATGATCGTGCTCAAACCGGCCGGGATGACTTCTTGCGGCACTCTTCGCAAATACCGTAAATCTGGAACGTATGGCGTGTCGTCAAGTAATGGTACTTGCGGCCGATCTCCTGCTCTAATTCTCCCACTTCCTGGGAGAAGAACTCCACCGAACTGCCGCACTCCGTGCACACCATGTGATGATGACTGCGGCGGTTGTATTGATGCTCGTACCGCGCAATGCCATCATGAAACGCCACTTCGCTGGCCAGTCCGCACTCCGCCAGCAGTTTGAGCGTGCGATACACCGTCGTGTACCCGATTCCTGCGTCTTTCTTCTGCACCAGGCGATGCAACTCATCGGTCGAGAGATGATCGCGCGTTTCCAGGAAGGTCTTCAGGATCGTATCCCGCTGCGCCGTCTGCTTCAGTCCAACCCGCTTCAAATGGCGATGCAGGATCTCCTGCGCCTCGCGCACCATTTCTCGCGAGATCGTCGGCTGGTCATCAATGCGTTTCTGTAACATGAAGTAGGAATTCTATCTCCAAACGCTTCCGCTCGAATCCCGCCACACACAGCCAGCTTAAGGAACTTTCCGGCAAAACCTCAGCATACCACCCGTGCATCTTGAAAATGAAATTCAACTTCGCCAGGAACCGCGACGATACTGAATCTTTCGAGTCCTCTCCTCTCTCCTGCCGCTTGGAATAAAATCATACGTTCTCCATGACCACTTCCCTTTCAACCCTTCCGGTTTCCCGCCGCTCCTTGGCAGCGCGCATTTCTTTATATAGTGCGCTCGGTTTGCTTCTGATCGTCGCACTCGTGGCCGGATATGCCTACCACATCGCCAAAGCCGCGCTGCCGCAACTCGACGGCAGAACCTCAGTCACCGGCCTCTCAGGCCCGGTAATCGTCATCCGCGATGCTCACGGCGTTCCTACCATCCAAGCCAATTCTCTCGACGATGTCTTTTTCGCCCAGGGTTATGTCACCGCGCAAGACCGCCTTTGGGAAATGGACATCATGCGCCGCGTCGCCTCCGGGCAACTTTCAGAAGTTCTCGGCGAAGACACCCTCCAATTTGACCGCGAGCAGCGCATCCTCGGCCTGCGGGCCGCGGCCGAACATTCACTGCTCCTGGCCACTCCTCGCGACCGCGCGTCCTTCGAAGATTACTCCCGTGGTGTCAATGCCTTCATCAAAACTCACCAGGACCGTCTTCCGCTCGAGTTCAGGGTACTGCGTTACTCGCCCAAGCCTTGGACGCCGGTCGATTCGGTCGTCATCGCCAACCAGATGGTCAAGGATCTGAACTATTACTACTGCAAAGACATCCTCGCGCATGAGAAGATCCTTGCCAAACTCGGGCCGCAGATGACCGCAGACCTGTTCGTGAACCACTCCTGGCACGATCGTCCTCCCACTGTCATGCGCCAGGACCTGAGCCAACCGAATAACGGCGACGACTCCGACGATGAGGAAGGCTCGGATAACTCCGTAACTCATCACCTCACACCTTTCAGCTTCACCGGTCAGGACGCGGTTCCAGTCAATGGCTCCAACGACTGGGTCGTCTCGGGCGAGCACACCGTCACCGGCAAGCCGCTTCTCTCGAACGACATGCACCTGCAGCATCAGATGCCCAACCTCTGGTATGAAGCGCACCTCCGCGCACCCAATCTGGATGTCGCCGGTGTGACCCTGCCGGGCATGCCTTTCGTCATCGTCGGGCACAACCGGCGCATTGCCTGGGGATTTACCAATATCGGGCCCACCGTCACCGATCTCTACATCGAAAATTTCAATGCCAACGGCGAATACCAGACGCCCCAGGGGTGGGCTCAGCCCGAGCACCGTACCGAAGTTATCCACGTCCAGGGAAAGCCCGACGTCACCCTTGACGTCAAGATTACGCGTCACGGCCCGATCGTCACCGATTTGTTTCCGGGCGAAGCCAGACCCTTAGCCTTACGCTGGACCCTCTACGACGGTCTCCACATTCCTTTTTTCGATGCTGACACGGCGCAGAACTGGGACGAATTCCGAAAGGCCTTTTCCCTGCTCGACGCCCCCGGCCAGAACGTCGTCTATGCCGACGTCGACGGCAACATCGGTTATCAAGCCACCGGAAAAGTCCCCATTCGCGCCTCCGGCGACGGCAGTCTGCCAGTCAGCGGAATCGATGATGCGCATGAATGGACCGGCTATATTCCCTTCGACAAACTGCCTTCCATCTACAACCCGCCTTCCGGGATCATTGCCACCGCCAATGCACGAATTACGCCCAATAAGTATCCGTACTCGATCAGTGTGGAGTGGGAAGCTCCCTGGCGCGCGGCTCGCATTTATCACGTATTGGAATCTGGCCGGAAATTCGCCCCCGCTGACATGCTGGAATTGCAGGATGACATTCACTCCGACCCCGATCTGTTTGCCGCCGAACGCTTCGTCTATGCCGTAGATCATGCGTCCCATCCGACTGCGCGCGCGAAACAGGCCGCCGATATTCTGCGGAATTGGGACGGGCGGATGGACGCCTCTTCAGCCGCACCCACCATCACCGAAGTGTCGGTCCAACAACTGCAACGCCTGATTCTTGAACCCCTCTTGGGACCGGCCCCCGCTGATCCGGTTAAGCAACAAGAAACATTAAACTGGAAGACCTATCAGTGGCTGATGCACTCCGTGTGGCTGGAGCATGTTCTTCTCCACCATCCACCTCAGTGGCTTCCCGCGAAGTACCCGAATTACGATGAACTGCTGACTGCCGCTGTCGAGACTGCCGTTTCCTCCCCCGGCACTCCAAAAAATCTGACTTCCTGGCGTTGGGGGAAGTTCAATGCCGTCGACATTCAAAATCCGGTGCTTGGACGAATTCCTCTGCTCAGCCGCTGGACCGGCCCCGGCATTCAGGAACAGTCTGGCAGCGGATACACGGTGAAAGCCGTGACCCGGCATCACGGTCCTTCCGAACGCTTCACCGCCAACCTTGCGGACCTCGATCAATCCACTCTGAACCTTGTTACCGGAGAGAGCGGGAACCTGCTGAGTCCAAACTACTTGGACCAGTGGCCCGCGTGGTATCACGGCACGACATTCACTTTGCCCTTTTCTGAGCAAGCAGTTCAGGCAGCGAAAACTCACAGCCTCGAACTCGACCCCGCTCATTAAATCTTTGCGCCACCTTCAAGAATGGGTCACATCATCCCAGCTTTTTCTAGGCCAAAGATCCTTCTGCCGCGTAGTCGCTGCACACCGCCAGCCAAGAATTTTCCACGAACGTTCCTCAAAATCCTAATAGACTAACTTTCGGATCATCATAATTTGGTACATGGAAAGAGGAACGGTTATGAAGGCTGTTCGCATTCATCAATTTGGCGGGCCCGAGGTTCTTCAGTACGAGGAGGTTCCTGATCCGAAGCTGCGCAAAGATCAGGTGTTGGTGCGCATTCGCGCATGTGCAATGAATCATCTCGATCTTTGGGTGCGCAAAGGCCTTCCGGGAGTGCAACTGCCGCATATTTTGGGCAGCGATATCGCGGGAGAGATCGCCGAAGTTGGCGAGTATGTCACGGGGTTGAAGGCGCAGCAGCGCGTGCTGATTGCACCCATGCACTTTTGTGGACGTTGTTCAAAATGTGTGGCTGGGCTGCAAAATCAGTGCCGCGATTTCACCGTCCTGGGCAACGGAGTCGATGGCGGCAATTGCGAATTCATTGCCGTGCACCCAGCGAATGTCATAGCCATCCCCGACACGCTCGATTTCAATCAGGCAGCCAGCGTTCCTCTGGTATTTCTGACGGCGTGGCACATGCTTGTCGGCCGGGCGGAGGTCCGTCCGGGGCACACCGTGCTGGTGCTGGGCGCGAATTCGGGTGTGGGCACCGCCGCCATCCAGATCGGAAAGATGTTCCATTGCCGGGTGATTACGACTGCGGGAAATGAATCGAAATCACAGCACGCCCGCCAACTGGGAGCGGATTTCGTCATCGATCACTACAAGCAGAAAATTTCAGATGAAGTGAGAAAGATCACGAATAAGCAGGGGGCCGATATTGTGATCGAACATGTGGGCGCCGCTACCTGGGACGAAAGCTTCAGGTCGATGAAACCGAATGGAGTGCTGGTCACCTGCGGCGCTACCACCGGACCCACCGTTGGAATTGATTTGCGCTTCCTCTTTTCCCGGCAACTCAGTCTGCTTGGCTCCTACATGGGAACAATGGGAGAACTGCACCAAGTTCTGGGCCACGTATTCGCTGGCCGCCTGAAGCCGGTCGTCGACCGGACCTTTCCCTTGAAAGAAGCACGCGCGGCGCACGAGTACATGGAAAAAAGCGAGATGTTCGGAAAGGTTGTGCTCAATCCCTGAATGCAGGCGACTCGATCAGGCGCCTGAGACCGCTCAGAAGAAATCAACCGCACGAACGTCGTACACCAGCCCGTTGATTAGCACCGTGCCATTAGTAAGATACGGATTGCTGATGATCAACTGGTCCGTTTGTGTGCTATAGACACGCAGATTTCCGCCTTGCGCGACGAATTCCTCATAGTACGAAACCAACCCCTGAAGGCCGGTGACATCTCCGCTGTCGGGAGGCACAACCACCGTCAGGTTGTTCGGATCAATGGTATTTACGATGGTAAGGCAACCACGAACTTCGCCCACGGGATTGTTCGCGTTGCCGATTTCTGTGCAGTTATAGGAACCAACAAAAAGAGCGCCCCCCAGGCCCATGCTCATGACATCGTGATACCCATCAGTGATGACGACGCGGTGAGTCACCGTCATGCTGTTCAGGTCCACAACATCGAGGCGTCCACAGTGAGTGGCGGCAGTGGTCTCACCGGTGCAGGCATCGTCCGTCAGATTATTGCCAGCAACGTACAATGTGGTCCCGCTGAGCGCTGCGTAAGTTGCTCCGTCCAATGGCAGCGGCGTGCCGAGGGCGAATGTACTCAGATTGAGAGTCTGGACGCTGGCCTGCTTGCCTCCACATTCCGGCCCGCAATTTAGCACATAAGCGGTATTGCCACTGAGAATGGCGAAAACTGGACGATCAAATCCGGGAACGACCAGACAAACAGAGGGATTCGGAAGATCGCATCCTTGATCCACCGGCCCCACCGCATTCAGCGGAGAAATCACGCTGATCGCATCCGAATCACTACTGAAGACGAGCAATTGAGTACCGGCAAGGTTTGAAACCACATTCTGAGCGTTGGGGACTCCGATCGTAATCGCTGTGCTGGCCGCCAGGTTCAACATCTCGATTGCGCCCGGAGGATAGCCGATTACAGGCGCCGAAGGTACGGCAGCATACCCAAGAGCGGTGTTACCGCCCAGAGTCATCCCGGAAATTAACCCCGGCATGGGAACCGACCCCGTATTGGCTTCTGTGGTCGTATCGATGATCTGGACTGAGGGGCTGCCCACAAGCTGATTCGCCACCAGCATGTTTTTCAGATTCGGAGAAAGGCGGATAAATGTGGGATTCGCTCCAGCGGAGATCTCCGAGATGGGATTGTCGAACGGCACGTTGAAATTGAGAACCCCGTTCACCAGATACACTCCCGGTGAAGCGTTATTTCCACTAACGCTCTGGCTGGCTGCAAGCCGCTGGGGGTTGCCGGTGACATGCGTTTTCTTGGTGCTGTTTGGCGCACCTTTCCCGCACGAGACCAGATCCAGAAGGACGACACCGATAACACACAGGAGGAGTACGGCTCTCTTCAAACGCGAGGCTCCTAAGTTCCTGAAAAATGTAGATTTAATTGCGAAATCGTGAATTATAGCAGAGTCTCGCGCGGTGTGATCGCACCCCCGCAAAATCTACGGACTGCGCGACCAACCACTGCACCAATCAGCTATGATCCTGTATCCTCACCCAATATATGCCGGGCGATCTACTCAGTCGAATTCAGCAGTCCCCTCTGTTGTGCGACGGCGCAATGGGCACCCTGCTTTATAGCAAAGGTGTTTTTATCAATCGTTCGTACGACGAACTGAACCTGTCGCAACCCGACCTGATTCGTGCCATCCACCACGACTACCTGCAGGCCGGGGCAGAAATCATTGAAACCAACACCTTCGGCGCAAATTCCTTTCGCCTTGGCCGCCACAGCCTGGCGGACAAAGTTCGGGACATCAATCTCGCTGGGGCGGATCTGGCACGACAGGCGGCTAAAAGCTTCGATGTGTGGGTGGCAGGTTCGGTTGGCCCGCTGGGAACGAGAATCGAACCACTGGGCAAAACTTCCTACGAGGAAGCACGAAACGCTTTCCAGGAACAGATTGCGGCGCTGGTAGAAGGCGGGGTGGACCTGCTGATCCTGGAAACATTCGGGTATCTGGAAGAGTTGCATCAGGCGATGCTTGCCGCTCGAGACGTCAGGCGTGATCTGCCGATCATCGCCCAGGTCACGATTGACGAAGACGGAAACTGTTTGGACGGGTCCGACCCCGAGATCTTCGCTCCGAAATTGGCGGAGTGGGGAGCCGACGTAATCGGATGCAACTGCAGCATCGGTCCCGTGGCGATGCTGGAAACCATCGAGCGCGTGCGCCCTTTGACCACACTGCCGCTCTCGGCGCAACCGAATGCAGGAATTCCACGCTCGGTCGACGGGCGCAACATTTATCTCTGCTCGCCCGAATACATGGCCAGCTATGCCCGAAAGTTCGTGGCCGCGGGCGTGCGCGTTGTGGGCGGATGTTGCGGAACGACTCCGGACCACATTCGGACGATGAAATCAGCGCTGCGTGCTGGCGAGGCCCGGAGTCGCACGGCCTCGGCCCAACTCATTTCCACTCACGCGACAGCTAAAGCGATTCCGGCGCGACCGTTGGCAAGCCGCTCCGCCCTCGGTCACAAACTTGCCACCAGTGAGTTCGTGACCATGGTGGAGATTGTTCCGCCCAAAGGAACCGACATCCGCAAGGAAGTCGAAGGCGCGAAGTTCCTGAAGTCGGTTGGGGTGGATGCCGTCAATATCCCGGACAGTCCACGCGCCTCCGCACGCATGAGCAATCAAGCCTTGTCGCTTTTGGTTCAGAACGAAGTGGGTATCGATGCGATCCTGCACTACACCTGCCGGGACCGAAACGTACTCTGCATTCAAAGTGATCTCTTGGGTGCGGCGGCCGTCGGAATACGAAATTTGATTTGCATAACCGGTGATCCACCCAAAATGGGAAACTATCCCGATGCCACAGCAGTCTTTGACGTGGACGCCATCGGACTGGTGAACATTGTGCACAACCTGAATTGCGGGATGGATCTGGGGGGCAATCCCATCGGTGCAGGGACTGGGTTTGTCATCGGAGTTGGCGCGAATCCCGGGTTGAACGATCTCGATCAGGAAATTCGCCGCTTTGAATATAAGGTGCAAGCCGGAGCGGATTATGCGGTGACCCAACCGGTGTTTGATTTGCGTCTGCTGGAGAACTTTTTGAAGCGAATCGAGCACTGTAGGATTCCGGTCGTGGCTGGCATCTGGCCGCTGGTCAGCGTGCGAAATGCCGAATTCATGAAAAATGAGCTGCGGGTGTCCGTACCGGATGCGATTCTCGAACGCATGTCGCGGGCGCAAAATCCGGAAGCGGCGCGGGCCGAAGGCGTCGCGATTGCACGAGAAATGCTGATTGCTGTGAAGACCATGGTGCAGGGGGCCCAGATCAGCGCTCCCATGGGCCGCTATAGTTCCGCCGTCGATGTACTGGAAGCCTTAGGTACGGCGAGGCCGACTGCTTCGCTGTAGGTGTTCCGCATTTGATACTAAGGCCTCGAAAGTTCCTGAACTTTTCACAAAAAAAGACTAGACACGTAGGCGTTTTCGTTGCATTAAAATAGAGACGGAGCGATACCCCGTTGCCAAAATTTGAAGAGTGTCTCCAGCGGCTGGAGAACATCGTTCAGGAACTGGAAAAGGGAGAAGTCCCTTTAGAGAAATCGCTCACACTCTTCGAAGAAGGCATGCAGCTCTCGAATGCCTGCCGCAAGGAATTGGAGCAGGCGGAAGGAAAAGTCGAGATTCTGCTAAAGAAAAACGGGAAGCTTCAAGCCGAACCATTCGAGCCGGCAGAAGAAAAGGCGTTGAACCGGAAGTAGGCGCGATTTCTTCACCGCTTAGCAATAACGTCTGTGGAGTGGTGGTTCCGAGACCCTTCCCCGCAGCTTAAGTCCGCCTGAACGCGGTTTCCTCAACAGGGGGATTTATGGGTCTGAATGTAGTAATCCTGCAGCAAAACCCAAACCTGGCCCAGTCCCTGATAGGTGGACTGAGGTCTTACTTTCACCAGGTACACCTGGCCACTTCTCAGGCTGAACTGCGTGACAAGATCGCCCAAACCCGCGCAGAAGCTGTGGTGGTCGATATCGAGTACGCGCGGCTGAATGACGTTAAGAACCTGCACAAGGAGTTTCCAGGGGTTCCTATCGTCTGCACGCACCGTATTCCGGATGAGGACATGTGGATGGCTGCCTTAGATGCCGGGGCCGCCGACGTTTGTCCAGCCGGGGATGTTCACGATGTCGTGACGTCGTTGTTGCGAAGTGTCTCGAATTCGCAAACTGCAGCAGCATGAAAACCCAGCTGCTTTGTTTCCGAGGACGCCCCTCGGGCGTCCTCAGCATTCCCCCAACACTGAACGCAGGTCTAGAGCTGCCGACCATGGCTTCCCACAGCAGGATCACATTCCACGCACCTGGCGGCTTGCTATACTCGGTGCGCATGTTGAACGAAACTCTTGAAAAGGGCCGTTGTCTGGCCGATGCCGCGCTAGATCGGCTGATTCCCGCGGCAAACCAGCATCCCACGTCGATTCATAAGGCTATGCGGCACAGCATTTTCGCCGGCGGAAAGCGGCTCCGTCCCATTCTTTGCATGGAGGCCGGGCGGATGATGGCAGGCACGCTTCCCAGCCGCATCGAAGACCTCGGCGCAGCGCTGGAAATGCTGCATACCTATTCCCTCATCCATGATGATCTGCCGGCGTTGGACAACGACGATCTTCGCCGCGGGCGGCCCACCTGCCATGTAGCTTTCGGAGAAGCACTGGCCATTCTGGCCGGCGACGCTTTGCAGACCCAGGCGTACGAAGTCTTGGCCCGATTGCAATGTCCCGCCGAAGCCCGCGTTCGGATCATTGAAGAGATTGCTCGAGGAACCGGAACCGTGGATGGCATGATCGGCGGTCAAGTTGTGGATCTTGAGGCTGAACACACCAAACCCGATGCGGGAATGCTCGAGTACATCCATCAAGCCAAAACAGCGGCATTGATTACTGCAAGCCTGGTAAGCGGAGGACTTTACGCGGGAGCCAGCAACCGCGAAATCGATCACCTGCGCGCGTTTGGAAAGTCTGTAGGACTGGCCTTCCAGATCGTGGACGACATTCTGGACGTGACCCAGACCTCCGAACAACTGGGCAAGACCGCAGGCAAGGATCTGGCTTCGGAGAAAGTCACATATCCAGCGCTGTTTGGCATCGCAAAATCGGAGCAGAAGGCTGATGAACTGGTGCGAAGCGCGCTCCAGCAATTGGAGAGCTTTGGCGCCCGTTCGGAGCCATTAAAAGAGTTGGCACGATTTCTTGTGGAACGAAAGAAATAGTCGCGGAGGTCTTGGCCTTGATACCTTATCCGTTCTGTCGTATGGCGATCCCAGAGTGAGGCAGTCCAACTCCCGCGAGGCCCAATCATCCCTATCGGGTGGCAGACGGCTGCGACTTCGTGCTCCCTTTGATCCTCATCGCCGGGTCGCCAAACAGGATGTAGGTTTCACGGGTCCCCGGATCTGTGATCTGCGACTTCGCTTTCACAATCGCGTCGCCGAGCGCCATGCTGAACGCATCCTGCACGATGTACTGGTCCATCGCCGCCTGCGGCAGCGCCTGATTCAATCCGCTTGAGGCTAGGACAGCCACCCCTCCGCCCGTCGGGGCCAGCAGAATCGTCACTCCCAGAGGCTGCGCATATACATCCTGAAAATACCCGTTCAAACAATCCATGATTAGAAACACCGGCAACTCGGATCCATTCGTCAGTGAATTCGCCGCAGTGTCATCGAAAATATCCGAGCCAGACCACTGTTCTTCCGATCCATGGCCAAAATAATTCACCAGCAAAGCTCCTGAATTGATATCCGCCACGATCTGCTGGCGCGCCACATTCACCCCCACATTTCCCGTGAAGATGTCCGTAGGCTTCAGGCTTTTCGGCAATTGCGCCTGCACATTCTTCGTATAGCCCGTGAAATCGTCGCTGGCATCGTTGGTATCGGCCACCATGACTGCCTGCGAAGCCCACGATCCCGTGCTGGACGATGTCTCGTAGCCCGCGATTTTCCCCACCACCAGGCTTGCATCATCCAGCGTGCTCACCGGCAGGCGTCCGGTTGCCAGTGTCGGCACTCCTGTGTTCGAAAAATCCGAGAACCAGTCATCCGAAGCCGTCATCAGCGTCGAAGCTGGAATGATCATGGTGGGAACAAAATCCAGTTCCCCAAATCCCAGGTAGTTGCGCGGATCCAATGACGCACGTCCGTTCAACAGCAGATATTGCGGCTTGACGCGCCAGTGCTGGCTTGCCCCCTGCAGGAACTGCCGGATTACGTAGGGACTGCGCTCTCCGAAGTTATATTCGTCGTACAGGTCATTGATCAGCACAACCTTCGATTCCTGTCCCTGTGCCCTGTGCGCCTTCACTAACGGCGGCAACGCGCCCACGAAATTCTCATGCGAGATCATGACAATCGGCGCGCCCGTCCGTTCGGCGTGCCACTGCGAAGGATGATTCGGCACCACCGCCACCACGCTTCCAATTCGATCGCCGGCCACGGCCAGCACCGTGTGCAGAGAATCTCCATCGCTCCAGTTGCCCCACGGAATCTGTACCGCCATTTCGTACGTGCCGTTATTCAGCGTCACCTCAGGCGTCAGCATCACCGGATGATTCGGCAGGGTGATATCCACCACCGCCGCGGGTTGCGCCTGGAATCCCCCAATGCGAACTTCTTCTCCCGGCAAGCCGGTAAACCTCAATTGATCCGCGTCGGCCATGAACCTGTGCGGATAGGAAATCTTGATTGCCTGCACAAGGCTGACGTCATAATCGCCATCTTGAGCGGTTAGCGTCACGGTGTTCGGTCCTTCCTGCAGCATTCCCTCGGGAATGCTCACGGAAAGTTTACCCACATCCTGTCCTGTGAAATTTACGTCGCCCAGGTTCGTCCCGTTCAGCGACACGCTGACGTCGTGCGGCATTCCGCTAATGGCCCCTTGTAACGCCACATCCAGTTGCCCGCCGAAGCTCGCTTTCCGGTCCAGATGCGGAACGTCCAGAACCTGGTCAAGTGGCGTCGAGGTTACGATCGATCCGAAGAAATTGTTCCCGTTCGTGGTCAGCAACGCTCCGAAATAGGTCGTGTGCTGTTCCAGGATCACCGCATCCGGATAATTCTCCGGGGGCTGGTTCGATCCCGTCAAAACCGGTAAACGGCTCATTCGCGCGCCACTTCCGTCTCCCCAGTTCAGCCAGTAAACACGGTTCCCCGAGTAGGGCGTATCGATTCCCGTCCCGTAGAATCGGATCGCGGCCTGGGGCCCGAATCCTCCTGCTCCCGCAGTCGCTCCGACAATCTGGATCGGCTGCTCCACCGCCTCCGCATACAAATGCAGCGTCGCCGGATCCACATTCGGATTCATTCCTGCCTGCACCAGTTGCGGCTGCGTCACCTGGTACCAGCCCTCGCGGTTCACCAGAATCTTCACCCCGGGGTGCGCGGCCAGTTCAAACTGCTTCTTCAACTGCGCTTGCGAGGCGTTCAGTTGCGGCATCGCCTGCACATGATGGCTCAGCGCTCCGCTGATCGCCGGAGCCTGCGCCTGATTCAACTGGGCCAGCGTGTGCGAAGCCATTGGCTTCGCGTCCATGGCCGATGCGAAATTGCCCTGTACCGAAATCGGCCCATGCATCTGCCGTCCGCCGCCGACGCTCACGTCCTCCAGCCAGTACTGCGCTCCTGCCACGAGGGCGTTGGCATCAATCCACGTATATGTTTTCCCCATATGCTGCGGCAGCGCACCCGTCATTTGCAGAGCAGAGCCCGCAACCAATGATGGATTGATTTTCACTTCGTTCTCGCCCACTTGACGGTACACGTTGAAGCCGAGATTGTGCTCCTCTTCTCCCGTTTTCCATATCAGCAGCACGTGCTGCGCTCCACTCTGGTCTCTCCCGGCCTGCGCCACGAAGTACTGCAGTTGCACGGCAGTGGAGAAAGCAATGGTCTCGGTCTGCGTCGAGGAATTGTTACCCGTGTTGGGATCGCTCTGGTCCGCCGTGACCGTCGCCGTGTTCGACACTGTTCCCGGTGTACCGGCTGTGGTCAGGATGGTAACGGTTTCGTTATCGCCGCTGGCCATCGTTCCCAGAAGACAGGTCACCATTCCACCCGCCTCCGAACATGATCCTGTCGTTGTCTGCGCCGAGAGATAGGTCACATACGATGGCAGGCTGTCCGTCACGGTCACGTTCGTCGCCGACGCCGGACCGTTATTCGTAACCGCCAGCGTGTAAGTCAGCGTATCCCCTTGCAACACCGGATTCGGCGATGCCGTCTTCACAATCGCGACGTCTGCGCCGTTCGCGTTTGCCACCACCACGGTTGCTGTCGCACTGTTGGTGGTCAGGTTCGGAACAATATTTGTGGCAGTTGCCGTCGCCGTCTCGGAGATGTTCGTCCCCGGGGCCGTATTCGCATTCACTTGCAGCACCACCGTGAAGTTCGCCGTTGCATTCAGCGCCATACTCGGATCCGTACAACTGATCGTTCCTGTTCCTCCCACTGCGGGCTTCGTACACGTCCATCCGGCAGGTACAGTAAGAGATTGGAATGTCGTATTCGGCGGAGTCGTCTCGCTGAAGGTCGCGCTGGCCGCTGCCGCCGGGCCATTGTTCTTGACGCTTTGCGTGTACGTCACGTTGCTGCCGGCAGCTACTGAAGTCGGCGTTGCCACGTTCGTCACGACCAGGTCGGCTTCCGTATTGGTAGCTACTACGTCCGTGAAACTGGCGGTGTTATTGCTCGTATTCGGGTCGCTCGTCGACGAACTCACTGATCCCGTCAGCGTGATTGTCGTTCCCGGAGGTGTGCCTGCCGTGACCTTCAGCACCAGCGGGAAGCTCGTGTTGCCCGTCGCAAGGCTTGGATTCGTACAGCGGATGGTTCCAGGCGTCCCCACAGCCGGAAGCGTGCAGGTCCATCCCGCGGGAACCGGCGTTAACGATACGAAGGTCGTATGCGGCGGAGTTGACTCTACAAACGTTACTCCCGTTGCTGTGCTCGGCCCCGCATTCGTGACCGTTTGCGTGTAAGTGACATTCGCGCCGCCCTCCACCGGAACCGGCGTTCCCGTAATCGTGACCGACAAGTCCGCTGAATCGCCCACCTGCACGGTCGCTGTCGCCGTATTGTTCGAGGTGTTGGGATCGGTCGTGAACCGCGAAGCGATACTGGCTGTATCCGTAATCGCAGCTGTATCCGTTGGACTTACGGTCACTACAAACGTGATCGTAGCTGTCGCATTCGCCGCGAAGTTGAAGAGCGTGCAAGTGTAAGGCGACGTCCCGCGGCACGTCCAGCCTCCCGTTGCACTCAGTGAAGAGAAGGTGGTGTTCGTCGGAACGGTCTCGGTCACGGTTACGCTTCGCGCATTCGATGGCCCGTTGTTTGCTACCACTTGTGTGAACGTGATTGTGCCGCCAGCGCTCGCCGGATTCGGGCTTCCGCTGTCCGTGATGCTGAGATCCGCCGTTCCATTCGCTCCCACCGTTGTGTTCACGGTCGCAGAGTTATTCAGCGTGCTTCCCGTGGTAGTTGTCGTCGCCGTATCGGTGTCGGTGATGATTGTTCCCGACGCCGTGCCGCCGTTCACCGCCGCCACGAACGTAAACGTAGTGGCTCCACCAGGCGCCAGGCTCGCATTGGTGCAACTGATCGAAGGCGTCGTCGTACAACTCCAGCCGGCCGCTCCCGTAAACGAAGATAAGGTCGTGTGTGCGGGAATCGCCTCCGTGAACTGCACGTTCGCGCAATTACTCGGACCGCTGTTCATCACGGTTTGCGTATAGGTGATGTTATTTCCAGCCAGCACCGTATTTGGATTTCCGCTGTTGGTCACCACCAGCGCGCATTGATCAGCAATATCCGTCACCACGGTCGTCGTGTTGTTCGTGAGATTCGGATCCGTGGTTCCCGTCTCCGAAACCGTTGACGTGGCAGTCGTTGGGCCCTTACCCACCGATGAAGCCACTCCCATCGTGATGACCATGTTCGCCGACGCCGAAGCCGCCAGGTTCGTCGTTGTACAAGTAATCGTCCCCGTCGCCCCCACCGCCGGCGTCGTGCAACTCCAACCCGCTGGAGTCGAAATCGATTGGTAGGTGGTGTTTGCCGGCGTCGCTTCCGTGAAGCTCACATTCGTTGCCGTCGCCGGACCGTTATTCGTGATCGTCTGCGTATATGTAATGTTGTTGCCCGCGTACACCGAACTCGGCGTTGCCACCGTGCTCAAGGCAAGATCCGCCTGCGTTCCGCTCGCCACGACATCGGTTACCGTTGCCGAATTCGGTCCGAAGGCCTGGTTCGAGGACGTCACCGTTGCGGTATCGGTGATGACGGTTCCGCTCGCCGTTCCCGCCCCCACTTGTACCACCAGAACCACGGTCCCGCTCGTTCCCGCAGGAGCATTTGGCGATGTGCAACTGATCGTTCCCGTTCCGCCCACCGGGGGCGTCGTACAACTCGTGCCTCCCGGCACTGAGATGGATTGAAACGTCGTATTTGCCGGTATATTTTCCGTGAATGTCGGACTCGTCGCCGTCACACTGCCAACGTTCGTGACCACCTGGGTGTACGTGATGTTGCTCCCCGCCACCACCGGGTTCGGCGAAGCCATGTTGGTGACTACCATCTCCGCCTGCGTCGTCGTTCCCACCAGCGTGCTCGCCATCGCTGTGTTGTTGCTCGCGTTCGGATCGCTGGTGGAGGAACTCGCCGTCACCGTTCCCGTAATCGTCGTCCCATTCGCCACGCTGGCATTTACCTTGACCATCATCGAGAAGCTGGCTGTGTTCACGCCCGCGCTCGCGGCCAGGTTTGATGTGCTGCAAACCACGTTGCCAATCGATCCGACTGTAGGATCGAGGCAGGTCCATCCTGCAGGGGCGGCCATCGAGACGAATGTCGTGTTCGCCGGCACCGGAGCCACAATCGTCGCGTTGTCCGCGGCGCTGGGACCGTTGTTGGTCAAAACTTGCGTGTATGTAATATTGCTGCCCGCCGCCACCGGATTCGGCGACGCCGTTTCCGCCATGCTCAGATCCGCGCTCGATATCACGTTCGCCACATCGGTCGCGCTATCATTTACGAGATTCACCTCGCCCCCGCCGGACACATACGCGGTATTGGTCACGCTGGATGGCGCCGACTGCTGCACATTCGCGGTAACCGTGATCGACGGATAATAAGCGCCCGCGGCCAAACTGTCGGAACGCACGCAACTCAGTGTCTGCGATGCCACCGAGCAACTCCACCCCGTTCCCGTAGCACTGCTCGGAGTCAGCCCCGGCGGCAGCGTGTCGTCCACCGTAACCACGCCCACCGAGGGGCCATACGCGCTCACGTTCTGCACCGGAATCGTGTAATTGGCGGTAGAACCACGCACAAAATTGCCCACGTGGCTCTTTCCCAGTGTCATGTCCGGAGTGCACTGGGCGCCCGACTGGGTCCCCGACGTAGAGGTCAGCGACGCGTTTGTCGCGCTCACACCCAGTCCGCCGGAAGTCGAGCCATAAGGCACTCCCGGAGTTTCGGTCGTCCCATTCACACCGCCGTTCACGCTGATGCTGGCTGGCGCTCCGGAAACAAAAACTGCTCCGCCACCGCCGCCGCCGCCGGGGCCATGACGTTTGCCCAGGGTAAAGGGGTTCGCTTGCCAGGCGTCCCCGCCGTTGCCCCCATTCGATTGCAGCGTCAGGCCGCCTTCCCCGCCATTTGCGGAAAGCACCACGATGGTTCCCCCCGCCCCTCCGCCGCCACCCCCGTCGTTTGCCGTATTGTTGTATGCGGCCGCTCCGTTTGCTGTCAGCGTTCCAGTTCCGCTCAGCCCATATGCGCGGATGATGATGATGCCTCCGCCTGCAGAACCGCTGCTCGCTTGGTCGTCGCCATCGGAATTGTTACGCGTTCCTGCTCCACCTCCACCACCCATGGAGATGCGATTGATGGTCGCCGGAAATGCTCCCCCGCCTTCGCCGCCTGTGCTGAGATTGGTACTCCACGAGTCGCCGCCAAACCCGCCCGCCCCGCCATTGCCTCCACCGCCTCCTCCGGAGTTCTGGTCGTTGTTTGCCGGGTCGGCGTCCGTGCCGCCGCCGCCGCCATTGCCCGGAGCTCCGCGCGCCATGCTTCCGTCCGCCGCCCCTCCACTCGGATAGTCACTGTTGCTGTTCACATAGGTCCCGCCCAATTCCAACCACAGCGGCGTTCCCGCAACTCCTTCACCCTTGGCAGCATCGAACCCCGCTTCCGGATTTCCTGCATAGGTTCCCGGAGCCGCTGCCAGAAAGTCATTGGGAGATCCTCCTCCCGCTCCCGTTAACTGCATGCCCGCAGCCCCACGGAATCCCAATCCATCCACCGCCACGGTCGCGCCACCCAGGCTCAGTGTGGCCGACGCATCCAGTGCCAGTACGCCGCCTGTGGACCCGTTCCATGCCTGCGCTGTCAGCCCTGAACTCAGCGTTGCAGTCGTGTACTGCGGCACCACCACCACTTGAAACGTGCTCGCCCCCTTCGTCGAGGTCGCTGCCGCCGCGGTGTAATTGAAAACCAGCCCTCCACCGTTGCCCGATCCCGCAATGTTCAGCGTGCCCCCGCCCGTGCCCACCGCATTTGTGGCGGTGACAAATTCATAATTCCCTGCACTATTCAGCGACGTGAATCCCGCCCCCGTGCTGCCATTTCCGTATGCAACGTTATTGGAAGTGTTAATCGCGGCATCCTGCATCTGAATGACCAGCAGCAGATTGCCCGCCGCAATCGCTTGTCCCGCCCCGGTCCCCGCTCCAATCGAAATCGAGGTCGCTCCCGCGCTGACGCTCGCCGTCCCCGGATAATATGTATTGATCGTTCCCGACAGGGTTCCGCCCGGAGCCGCCTGCGACGTAGTTCCGCACGCCACCGACTGCACCGTAGCCACCGAGACGTACGTGTTATTTCCCGTGTTCGGGTCCGGCGGAGTCCCCGAGTCCGTTACCGTTGCCGTGTTCGAGTACGCTCCCGATGTTGCCGCATTTACTACAACAGAAATCGTTGCCGTACCCCCGCTCGCCAGCGAACTCGGCAATGTACAGTTAAGCGGCCCTGTTCCCGAGCATGTTGTTCCCGCGCTCGGCGTCGCGGAAACGAACGTCACTCCCGGCGCCAGCGTGTCCGTCAGCGTGACATTATTCGCCGCTGATGGACCGTTGTTCGTCACCGTGATGTTGTAGGTCGAATTGCTCCCCACCTGCACCGTCGCCACGCTCGTGCTCACCGCAATATCGGCCGTCGACGGATTCACTGAAATCGCTCCCAGGGCCCAATTCGTATTCCCGCTGAAAACTTCCGATACCGGAACGCTCGGAGCGCCCGTCCGGCTGCTCGCCACTCCGCTCGCGTCCTGGTTTGCATTCGCCCCAGTATTCAGGTTCCACTGCTGCACCTGCGGTCCGGAAACCGTGGCCGCGGTTCCTCCATCAATCGCCAGCGTGTCAAGAATCATCCCGTTCACCACGCTGGGTACATCCAGTTGCGAATATGTGCCGGCCGCGCCGTCCGCCGAAACAAACGTTCCCAGCGGAACCGTCTGATCCACACCAGTAAATGTCGTCGCCCCCGCCACCACTCCTACTGCCGTGTTGGCCGGATTGCTTACCGTAACCGCAATCGCCTTCGTTCCGCTCGCCGGCGCCAGCAGATACCACAGCTCCACCCGCCGCGTGCTGCCCGCGTCGTTGTGCGCTCCAATCAGCGTCAGAGGTGTCCCGCCGTATGTAATCCCCGATACCGCCGTGCCCGTGCCCTGCGTGAGATTGATCGACACCCCGACGATCAGCACCCGGTTCGCGGTCGCCGCCGTCGTGTGGTTGAAATTGAATGTGACTGGGTTCGGTCCCGTGATAGTCGTCGCGGTACTCGTGCTGCCATCGACCGCCACCTGCGCCTGGCTCGGCAAGCCTGCCGCCGCTGCAAGCATTAAGAGGATGAGCATCTTCATCCCCGCACCTTTTCCCGTCGGGCGCAGCCACTTGAGCGCGATCCTCTGCGCCCGCGCCGCTCCCCGCAGCACGTAACCATGGATTGTTTTGAATTCTGCTCGCACGACTTTTCGCCCTATCTGTACTTCCTTGGCCCGGGCAATTCCTAGAATCTGTTCTCGACTTACAGGAAGATCGTTTTCCTTGCCGCAATCACCGCGGGTCACGAACCGGTCTTGTTGGTGGTCCGCAATCACCAACCGGTGAAGTCGAAAACCTTCCTTAGATTCCGTTAAGACGATAGTCCCCTTCTGTAATTCCCTCATGATTACGGGGGTAACCACGACCGTCTCGCCGTCACGGATTGTCGGCGACATGCTGGCTCCGCGTGCCTGGAATCGCACGCTCAGTCCTCGCCTCAGTAAATCGCGGCTGAAGTCTGCAAATAGCCGCGAGTCCGGGCTTTCAGTCATGGAAGTTCAGCAGGGTTTCCACCGCCCCGCGGTTGGGTTCGAAGCGGTAGCGATAGCACGGAACTGAAGTAACCAGGTCTTCCAAAAAACTCAATGCGGATTCAACATATTTGTGCCGATGAAGCGGTACAAAGCTGCGCGCAAAAAGTTCTCCCACGGCCTCGCCGCGCCCTAGTCGTGTCAGCACATTCCCGCGCCCCTGCTCCAGTATGCAGATCCTCGTCAGCGCCGCGCTCGCCGCCTGCGCGAACTGCGCGTCTCCGTGCCACGGCGTCCCATACATCCGTATCGAATCCTCTCGCTCATCCCGAGCGAGTCGAGCGATCTGCGTTCTCTCCTCCCGCACGATCACGCGGTCATCGCTCAAAATGTTCACCCCCGGCTCCTCGCTCCACAACCGCGCCGTCGTACTCTTTCCCGCGCCCGAGTGTCCCACAAATAATGTCGCCGTCCCGTCCGGCGCGATCACTCCGCAGCTGTGCAATTCAATCGCACGCTCCCGCGTCAGCCGGTGCGCAATCAGCAACTCGTCCAGCGGATACGCAATCGGCGCCGCCGCCTCCGCATGTCCCTGCAGCGCTTCCTTGCTCATCAGCAACTCGGCGGAACGAAAATTCTCATCTACCCGCAAGCGCTTATACGGACTCTCGCCCAGCATCGGCACGCAAAAATCAAACTGCAATTCCCCTGCATGCTCATACAATCGCCATACTGCGCCCGAATCGAATACTTGCCGTGATAAAGCCGGTTCTAACTTCTCCACCCAGCGAATCTGGATATCGATGTCGGATTTCACTGCTTTGATTTGGAACGCCGCCAGTGGCGGCAGAAATTCAAGATCGCTGGCGCGATCGCTATTCAGGCTCACTGTAATGCCGCCGATCCTCAACTGATTGCGCAACACCCACCGCATCCTCCAGCCTGTGGCCGGGATCGACTCTGCACAAAGTCCGTTCATCCGCCCTCACGCCGCGCGCCTACGAACCAATCGTCTGGCATCCGCCCAGCAGGATTCCGCAATTCGGCGTCGGCCCGCCCCCCGAAGAGTTCTTGCAATGTCCGAGCACCGCTTCTTCCGGACGCAAACTGATCGTCTTCAATTCCGGCGGCTCATAGACTTTTTTTTCGGCCGCTTTGTCCCGTAATTCATTCATCAAACTCACCCCGCTCAGTGATTGCCGCAACTCCCGCATCCTCCCGTTACCCCGGTGTTGTTGTTCAGGATCGGCAGAATGTGCTGCGGTCCCACCCAGTTCTCGACATTTACTTCTTTTTCCCGGATGCGCCGCGCCGACTCCGTTACTTCCTTGTGCTTCGCTCCGTCGGCGCAGAATTCACACTCTCCATGCACAGGAACCTCCGCCCCCACCGCCAATGCCCGCAAGTGCGCCACCTCGCACAAGAATGACACCGGGCTTTCCCGGTCCCCATTTTCCAGTTCGCCATTCGCCGGACACATCGCGCACAACGACTGGATCTTGCACTCCTGGCACTTCGTCAAACGCCTACGCTTCCTCGACCGCAGGTGCGCCAGCGATCTTTCCCATACCTGCTTCGCTCCGCCCTCGCGGATGCTGAACGTCTCCTGCTGCGAGATCACGCAGATGCCGATCTCCCCGTACGCATTCACCGCAAACGAATTCATTCCGCCCCCGCAGGAATACACCGTATCCACCTGCGACAGGTTCGGCGGATTCTCCCGGTCGCGCGCCGCCAGCTTCACGTACTCTGCCCGCACCTTCGGCGAACTCATGTCCAGCGCGACGACCTCTTCCGGCGTCAACCGCACCGCTAGCGGACTTTGCGAGCAATCCACCCGAGGATTAATCTGTGCATCCGCCTTGAACTCCACTCCCAGATCTTCTTCCGCGAATTGCTTCATGGCCAGTACTTCGTGCTTGTTTACGCTGGTTGCCACCGTCTTCAACTTCAGCGGCAAGCCGCGCTCTTTCAGCAGCCGGATCCCCCGCAAGCATCGGTCATACGAACCGGGAATCGCCGTCAGCGCTTCGTACGTCTCGCGCGTCCGCCCGTACATCGTGATCTCTATCGCAAACGGAGGCCACTCCCGCAGATAATCCGCAATCTCCTCCGTCATGATCGTGCCGTTCGTAAACAGCGTAATCAGGAATCCTTTCTGCTTCGCGTACGTGTAAATCTCCAGAAAATCCTTGCGCGCGAAAATCTCCCCGCCCGTGAACAGCACCCAGAACGTCCCCATCTCCGCCAGTTCATCCAGCAACCGGAAATGCTCTTCCTTCGTCAACTCGCGCCGCTTCGCTTCCATATCCGCCATCGGCAGGTTGTTGTAGCAGTGCAAACACTCCAGCGGACACCGGCGCGTCACTTCAATCGACACCTGCAGCGGCGTCCGCTTCTCCGCGAACCGCCCATGCATCTCCGCGCTGAAATCTTTGTACGCTATCTGCCCCATGCTCCTGCCTCTGCCAATCTATTCACTTCCCCTGTCACCCTGAGAAGCATCCCGCGCGACGAAGGATCTGCGCATTTCGCTCTCTGTGAAGTCCGGCAACTCCTTACTCCACCAACCCCGCCTGCTTCATCTCCGCCACAAATTTCTCCACGTCCCCTTTAATCTCATTCCGCTCCACGCCATACTCCCGCGCCACCCTATCCGCCAATTCGCCCGGCGTGCTCGGCTGCTGCAACAACTTCCAGATCAGCGATCCCGTATGGTTGAAGCTGTAGATCGACGCCAGATCCCCAACATGGCCGCGGATGGGAATGATTAGCGTCTCGCCCCCCATCTCCCGCGCAACCACCGCTTTCGATCGCACCACCGGCGTACTTTCGGTCAGTCCTGACGAGTTTCCCGCATCTATTTGCAATTCAATGTTTTCCGATTTTTGTAACATTGCCATCTCGAAACTTGAGAGGTTTCGTCTCCGATTGAGATTACGGCAAGAGCCACCGCTTGCAGCAATGTTCCTGTGGTCCGAGGTATTGCTTTAGTTATCAGTGCGGTTGGTTCGCAAATCTTGCTAAATCCACGACTTGCGAGAGCACCGCCCGCCGCGCACTTCCCCTCATTCCCTTCTCGGCTGGCCGCCCTGGCCCCGCACTCACTGCGTTTGCATTGGACAAACGAAACCAAACGATATAAAAAGAAAACGCGCTTTTTTACTTTGCGCCTATACCGACGTGCTCAACGAAGAACGCCGCCGCGCCATTCTCGATCTGCTTCATCGCCAGGGACGAGTTCTGGTCACCGAACTCTCCACCCATTTCGACACATCCCAGGTCACCATCCGCAAAGATCTCGAACTCCTTCACGCCCAGGGACTCCTGCACCGCAGCCACGGAGGTGCGCTGCCCGCCCGTGAAGGCGCTCTCGAAGATCCCACCCTGCGCGAAAAAGAGAAGCTGCACTCGCAGGAAAAAATGCGCATCGCCGAAAACGCCGCCTCCCGTGTGAAAGAAGGACAGGTCATCATCCTCGACTCAGGAACCACCACCACCGCGATCGCCCGCGCTCTGCGCTCGTTCCAGAACCTCACCATCATCACCAACGCTGTTAATATCGCCGCTGAGCTTTCCGGCACCGCCGTCGAAGTCATTCTCACCGGAGGCACACTGCGCAAAAATTCGTTCTCGCTCGTCGGCCCCATCGCCGAAGAAACTCTGCGCCGCCTGAGCGCCGACCTGCTCTTTCTCGGCGTCGATGGCTTCGATCCCCATTACGGCCTGAGCACTCCGAACCTGCTGGAAGCGAAAGTGAACCGGGTGATGGTTGAGATTGCGAAACACACCTTCGCCGTCTGCGACTCCAGCAAATTCGGGCGCCGCAGCCTCTCCCAGATCGCACCCCCTTCCGCCATCCACGAAGTCATTACCGATCGCGGCATCGCCAAGTCCGACCTCCGCAACCTGAAACAGGCCGGCATCGAAGTCACCTTGGTCTGACCATCGCCCACTGATTCCCTGACCGCGGGCAACTGCTCTATGAAGACTTTCGACATCACCATCGCCGGCGAACTCAACCTCGACCTCATCCTCTACGGACTCCCCGAGATCCTCCCGCCTGAACGCGAACTGCTCGCCACCGGCATGATGCTCACCCTCGGATCATCCTCCGCCATCGTGGCCCACAATCTCGCCACGCTCGGCAATCGTGTCGGATTCCAATCCCGCATCGGCGACGACCAGTTTGGCCAGATCGCCCTCGATCGCCTGCGGCAAGCTGGCGTCGACGTCTCCCGCGTCCGCAAAGTTCCCAGCCAGACTGGACTTACTGTCATTCTCCCGCGTCTCACCTGGCGCAACATCCTCACCTACTCCGGAACCATCGCTGAACTCTGCTGGCACGATCTCGACCTCGATTACCTCGCCGGCTCCCGCCACTTTCATTTTTCGTCTTTCTATCTGCAACGCGACCTCCGCCCCCGCGTGAAAGAACTTTTTCAATACCTCAAGCAAGAGGGACTTACCATCTCTCTCGACACAAACGATGACCCCGAAGACGCATGGGGAGGCGGCTTGCAAGACGTTCTGCCCCATGTCGACGTTTTTCTTCCCAATGAGCGCGAGGCCAAAAAAGCTGCCCAAGCCGAAAACCTCGAGCAGGCAATTGAAAAGCTTTCCGCAGTCGTTCCGCTGGTCGTGGTCAAGCTCGGGCGCGACGGCGCGCTGGCGCAAAAAGGCCGCGAACGCTTCACCGTCCCTGCACAGCGCGTCGAAGCCGTCGATCCCGTGGGCGCCGGAGACAGCTTCGACGCCGGATTCCTCACCCAGTTCATCCGCGGCGCCGATATCCCCGCCTGCCTCACCGCAGGAAATATCACCGGAGCTTTATCCACAACCCGTCCTGGCGGCACCGAAGCCTTCCGCGACCCAGCCCACCGCGAAGCCTTCCTCCGCTCCCACGATTGGAAATAACCTGTCCCGCAGGGTCATTGTCAATTTCGATCCTGCGCAACGCAAAGGGGAGCAACCAGCGTTCCCTCCAATGTCGCCCAAGGGTAAACACATATCCACAGAAGAACTTTGACAATCCGGAATAAGCCATTCAGAATCCGGCTTCACGGCGAAATCAGGATTGCCCATGGCGGACGACACGAAGTTATCGGTCGCGGTGTTGCTGTCGGGAAGGGCGCAGTTCAACCTGTACTACGGCGGCGCGCTCGTGCGCTGGACCTATGAGGTCTACCACCGGCTGGCGAAGTCCATGGATGTGACCGTGTTTGGATTCCCCACCCATCCGGAAGAGGCGTACCCCATGCGCCACCAGTCCAGCGACTGGTGGCGCGTGTGCGCGCTGATGTCGCGAGTGCCGGGGATGCGGCGCTACGAGGACCACGTCTGGCTGCGCGCCCTGATCAGCCGCTTGCAGCGGTTTGAGATGGTGCACATCCACAACCGGCCGCAGTGGGTTGAGATCCTTCGATCGCTCGGATACCCGGGCCTGATCGTTTTGCATTTGCAGAATGATCACCTGGGGCATTGGAACAAGGAGATGCTCGACGCGCTGTCGGAGAGACTGGATGGATTAGCGGTCTGCAGCAGCTACTTGAAAGAACAATCGTGCCGGCTCTCTCCGTTGCTCGCGCGCAAAACCGAGGTGATATTCAACGGGGCCAACACAGAGATATTTTTCCCGAGAGAAGAGATACGCGAGCCGAAAACAATTTTCTTTGTTGGAGTATTTAACGAAATCAAAGGTCCGTTGCACCTGGTGCGGGCGTATAAGCGCGTTCTCCAGCGGCATCCGGATGCGAAGCTGACTATTGGCGGCGGCTTCACCTACGGTGTCAATAAGGAAACAAGTTACGTGCGCGAGGTGCGTGCGACGGCTGCGTCTATCCAGAACGAATGCGGCGGAACCATTGATTTTCCCGGGTATATTCATCACGACCGCGACTTGCCCGGTTATTTTCAAAGAGCCACTTTATTCAGCAGCCCTTCGCTTTTTCAGGAACCGTTCGGCTTGGTCAATGCCGAAGCCATGGCCTGTGCGACACCGGTGGTAGGTTCGAATCGCGGCGGGATTCCCGAGGTTGTGGGAGATACCGGACGCGTCATCGATCCTGAAAATACCGACCATTACGCCGGCGTGCTCTCGGATCTGCTTTCCGATTCTACGGAACGAAAGCGGCTGGGACGCGCAGCCTTTGAGCGCTGCCGCAGGATGTTCGATTGGGGCGTGATCGCGGAAGGCTGGGAGGCGTATTTGCACAACCGAGTCTTAGGAAATAAAGCTGGTTTGAATTGCGCCTAGTTCTGGCCTCTTAAGGTTTGCAAACGCACTCTGGAGATCGCGGTTGACCCAAAACGACCAATCCTCTGCGACAATCCAAGTTCCTGTGCCAGTCAGGATAGCGCGCCGCACGCCCGCCATTCTCTTTCGGTAGTTCGCTCATGGCGATCGCCAGGCGCTCCGACAGGGGCGTTGGAACCTTCGACACTCAAGAGTGCCCATGAGATCGAACTTCCGACGTGAAGCCGGGCGGGTAACTCCGAAAATAGCTCAGCGTTTCAACGCTGGGTCGCCGGCACAACATTAAGAAACGGCGTGATAAGAAGCCGTGCCGAAGGCACATCACCCGGCGCACTGGCCTTGCGACAACCCCGAAAGGGCGGAATTCACCAGCCCAAGGCGTCAGCCGTGGCAAAAATCGCAGCTTCCGAACGAGTTCCGTAAGGGACGACAAATCACAAACCAGCACCAGGCGCGAACCTCCCGGTCCTGCTTCCACACCTTTTCCACAATCTCAATGTGACGGATGTCCTTGTGTGTGGAAGTCTCATTCGCAATGATGGTACTGGCCTAGGCCGCGCGGCCCCCGCGGATCGCCGTCGAGAGAAGATGTTGTTCTCGTAAGCTCATTGACATCAGGATTTTGCGAATATCGCGCTATCCCTACGCAGCAAGGAATCAGCGACTGCAGAAACGGGAGTTCCAAACGGCCAAACGGAAATCTAACCCCTTGCGACTGAGGAATTTACCTCTAAATCCTTAGGGCTCAGGATTTTACCTATACCTCCCGATATCGATGCGGTTCAAATTATTTAATTTCAATAATTTGCAAAGGATATATCTGTTTTTTTGCTGGGTATACCTTTTCTCTAAAAACAGTCTTCATGGTGGCATTACGGGGTAACGCCCGGCCAGTGAAGCCGACTGTGTCTCCGGGCCGCGAATGGCAGCGTATAGAGATGCGCCACCCGAAACATCCTCTGTGGCAAAAAGGGCGGACCGAGGGTCCGCCCAAATCACCTGTCGATGTACAAAGTGCTTTTACCAGCCCCGGGTCTGCAGCATGTGGGCTTCGTCCAGGGCGGCCACGGCCAATCCTTTCATCGCTCCGGTGAGGTCTTCGCTGACTTCGAGCAGTACCTTGGGATCGTTGTAGTGCGTTGCGGCCTTGACGATGGCGCGCGCTCGTTTCTCCGCTTCCTGCGGATCGGCGAAGTTGGTCGAATCTTTCATGAAGATTCCCGATCCGACGAACACGGCTTCGGCTCCGAGTTGCATGACCAGTGAAGCGTCGGCGGGAGTAGCGATGCCTCCGGCGGAAAAGTTCGGCACGGGCAGCTTCCCTGCTTTCGCGACCATTTTGATCAATTCGTACGGAGCCTGGTGCTCTTTCGCCTTGGCGTAAAGTTCTTCTTCGCTGAGCACAGTGAGGATCTTCATCTCTTGCACGATCTGGCGGATGTGCTTCACCGCGTGCACCACGTCTCCGGTGCCAGCCTCACCTTTGGTGCGGATCATGGCCGCGCCTTCGGCGATGCGGCGCAGAGCTTCGCCTAGGTTGCGGGCTCCGCAAACGAATGGAACCTTGAACGCCTGCTTGTCGACGTGATGGGCTTCGTCGGCGGGCGTGAGCACTTCGGACTCGTCAATGTAGTCGACGCCGAGCTCCTGCAAAATTTGCGCTTCGGCGAAATGTCCGATGCGGCACTTGGCCATGACCGGGATGGAAACGGCAGCCATGATTTCGCGGATCTTTTTGGGCGAGGCCATACGGGCGACGCCGCCTTCGGCGCGGATCTGTGCGGGCACACGCTCGAGCGCCATGACGGCGACGGCTCCGGCCCTTTCGGCGATGGTGGCCTGCTCGGCGTTGGTAACGTCCATGATGACGCCGCCCTTGAGCATTTCCGCAAGACCGGTTTTCAGACGAAGGCTGGTGCTGCCGTTCTGGGAATTACCGTTATTCGACATGGTGAATCTCTTTTCGGAATCGTTAAGAATGAGCGACTGGGATCTGCCATCAGCTCTCAGCTAACCCTTTCAGGTTGATGATGCCGGGAGGGTTTTCGCCCCTATAAGTATTTTAACCGCGCGGGATGGTTTAAGGAACCCCGGAGCAGCCTAACTGGTCTGCTCCGCCCCGGGGACCACGGAACTGTACCAATCGATATTGCGGGTAAAGTACATGACCGCCGCAACCGCAAGGAAGCTGGCCACCGCGCCGACGAGCAGCGCGTTGTCTTCGAGGCGCAACAGCAGGTAGATGAACAGATACAGCAGGCTGAACACGGCCAGGGCGCGGAAGCCCTGCAGCAGGCTGCGGAACATCCACTTTGTATTTGCCGAAAGCAGAAGCACAGTGGCGCCACCGGCGAATAGAAATCCCCAATTGAAGCCGATCCGCTCTGCCAGCGAGAGCAGGAGCAGGTAAAAGATCATCTGGGCCACGCCCACCAGCACGTATTGTGCGGGATGCACACGCTTCTGCGCGGTCACTTCGAAGATGAAGTAAGAAAGAAAAACCAGTCCCACAAACAGGGGCACATACTTGAGAGATCGATTCACGGACTGGTAGGGATCGGCCACTTCGACAAACGAGACACCGACATCGGAGCTTTCGAGTGCGGCGAGGATAGGAATCGTGCCCTCGGCGCGAACTCCACGGGCGATAAAGGGCACCAACCACTCGGCGGTAAACCCTTGCGCAGAGATCGCCCGCCGGATCGGCAGGAATCCGCCGTCAAAACTGGGATCGGGCCAATCGCCCTCCATGGTGACGTGAGAGGTCTTTCCGTAAGGAAGCACGGCGACGCGCTGCGCACCGGAAAAGCGCAGATCTGCTGTAACCCGAAACGAGCTATTTGGCTTGGCGCTCTCGCCGCCGCCGGCTGCGAAATAGGTCAGGGGCAGGCGGGACTGATCCGCAGCGTCACCGATGTTTTCCGCTGGGATCAGCGCGCGCGACTTGCCATCGATCGTGATGCTGCTATCGGCCAATGCGGCACGCGCATTGCTGGCCCCAACCACGATCGAAGCGCGGGACCAATCGAGCGCCGCTTGTGGCGGCGCGACTGAGGGAACGCCTGCCAGGTCGAAGGCGGCATCAAACTGCACGTCCGACTGATAGACCGGGACCTTGAACAGCGAGCGGTGACGCTCCTCGGTGCGGAGTTTCACGCGCGCCTCGGCTTTGGCGGGAAAGACAGCGTAAGTTCCGCCGGTAACCGGAGCTCCTTTATAGAGTGGCGGAACGGTGTAAGGGATGGTGAGCACCGGACCGAGAAACGTCTGCGGGCCGCCGCTTCGGTTGCTGATTTCTTGGGTAACATCTTTGGCTCGGTTCGTGCGGTCTTCCACCAGGCTCACCACGAAAATGGCCGGAATCGCCATCAGCACGGCAAGGAAGCTGACCACGAGCAGTTTCACCCCCATGGAGCGGCATTTATTCCGGATCATTGTGCCAAGGGCAAAAGGAGCGGCGTCATTCATGGCACCTCCTGTCAGCAAATAAAGTCGAACGTATTACCACAAGAAACAAAGGTCGTTGGGAGCAAATTGGATGATATAGCAAACTACTTTACATTGTAAAGCACCTTGGGATCTTCTTTGCTGGTATGTGCACGGCCTCGAATATCCGGGCGATTCCGATGATGTTGCCGTTCGTTGTCCCAGCGGCAACCTTGCTGGCGAAGTGAAACTATCTCTCTACGAACTTGGCGAACATTTTTTCAGGGTCGATGGCGATGAAGATGCCTTTGCTGCGGGCCAGCACTTCCCCGCTCTGGTTCACGATCTGCGCCATGTTGACGTGGGTCTTGCCGCGGATTTCGATTTCGTGTCCTTCGACGAGGAGGGGTTTGTACAGGGGCACGGGCTTGAGATATTCGACGGTCATCTCGCGGGTGAGGGCGACGACATGGTTCAATTTGTTTACCTTGCCCATGGCGTCGTCGAGAATGGTGGCGATGATGCCGCCGTGGCAATGGCCGGGAGGTCCGGTGTAGCGTTTGCCGAGACGGAAGCGGCAGAGAGCGACGCGGCGTTCTTCGTCCAGCGTGAACTTCAGGCGCATACCGTCGGGATTAGCGGTCCCGCAGGCAAAACAGTAATTCTTCTGCAGCTTGGCGTAGCTGGTTTCGTGTCCATGAAGGGGCTTGCGAGGCATGGGAAAGATTCTAACCTGTGGACAGTCCATGCTGCGGCAGACAAATAGCCAGGTGCGGCTTTGTCCGCGTGCGCATGCAAAACTTTCTTCGTTGGCGTAAATTCCTGTATACATATCCGTTTCAGAATTGTTTGGGCTCGGGAATCGCCGATGGCTGTCGCTGGGCGATCCGTCAGAACCATGGGAGCAGGAAAGACGCAACATGGCAGATGATCTGAAGCGAACCGTAGTCTGGAAGAATCTGGTTTTGGATGGCAGCGATTACTGTTCCCTGTGGCAGACACCCGAAGGTTGGTTATTGAAGGGCACGGTCATCGGGGTGTTGAAGGATCAGCGCCCAGTGACGGCGAACTATGAAATCCACTGCGATGAGAATTGGCTGACCCACCGCGTGGACGTGCAGAGAACAATTGGAAGTGATACGAAGTCGCTCCGTCTCAGTTCGGAAGTGCGCGGCCAGTGGAAGAGTTCCGGTCAGGACCTGCCCATGCTGACCGGATGCCTGGATGTGGATCTTGCCATGACTCCAGCCACCAACATCCTGCCGATCCGCCGGCTCGCAATGGAAATTGGCAGCAGTGCCTCAGTGATTGCTGCCTGGGTAAATTTTCCTGAGCTCGCTGTGCAGCCACTCTCGCAACGTTACACGCGGCTGACAAAAGATAGTTATCATTACGGAAGCAACACCGGCTTCGCCGCCGACATTACTGTGGACGATCTGGGGTTAGTCATAAATTATCCGGGAGTGTGGCAACGCATCGGCACTATTTAGACCGCCTATAGATAGAGTGGGAATCGCATCACGCGCGAGCAGGACTGCTAACGTCCAGTGCCAACACCATTGCTCCTGGTACAAGCACCAGCAAAACTAGCCATAATGCCTGCCGGGCGATGACCTGTTCAGCAATACGGCGTTTCCCTGCCTGTCATACATGCGCGCAGCGAACTGATCCGGCAACTGTAACCGCAACCTGATGCTCTAAATTTTTAATGGCAACGCGAATGCCCACCACCCCGGTAGACCATACAGGCCACGGCGGCGAACCGCCTGTCCCGCCAACAGGAGGCGGGGACGAAGGGCACAGTGGACAAGGGCCAAATTACAGTGCGCGCTTACATCGCGCACGCCTGGGCCTGATCTGCACGATGGTCGCGGTCACGATGATGTTCATGTCGCTGACCGGCGTCTACGTTTTCCGCAAAGCGGCTGATACCCCGACAAATCCGACTACAGAGTATGTACGAACCTGGGGAGTGGTGAATCTGCCGTGGGCTCTGCTTGGATTCAATACATTTTTGCTGTTGCTCAGCAGTTCCACCATGGAGCGCGCCCGCAGGCATCTCGCAATGCAATCGGCCCTGGCGCCGGTACGCTCAATCCCGGGAATTGCGCTGGAGGAAGAAAGTAGCTTCCCCTGGCTGGGAGCGACGGTCGTACTCGGGTTTGGTTTCCTGCTAGGCCAATGGATGGCATGGAGGCAGTTGCAGCATGGCGGGTTCTACCTGAACACCAATCCGTACAGTTCGTTCGTTTATCTGCTGACTGCGATTCACGGACTGCATCTTGCGGGAGGGATCGTCGCCCTATTATTTGTGCAAGTGGGAACGGTCAAGAAGCGTCCGATCGAAGCGCGACGCATTCTCCTGGAAGTGACTTCGTGGTACTGGCATTTTATGGCGATCCTCTGGGTCTACGTGTTCTTTCTGCTGGCCATCGGCAAATAGCTCGAAATCCGCCTGGCAATTAGAAAAAAAATGAGAACGGGCCTTTTATTTTAGGTGTGATCGGGATCTAGGCGACGGCTGCGACGCCAGTGCTCTTTCCGGAAGGAATGGCAGCCAGGATGGTGGCTGATTCCTGCGCTCCGCTGCTGCGCAGCAGCTCTGAGGCGGTTCGAGTCGCGGTGCCTTCCGAACAGGAGACGTAAATCATTACTCCGAGTTTGCTGAGGTGGCTGGCGTATTTTTCTGCCGCTTCTCTGGAAAATCCCAGTCCGATCAGGGCACACGCATTGCCGCAGAATGAAGAGGCTTCGTCGGAGGCGACCAGGGCATGAAAGTACGCCTGGGATCGGATGAAGAATCCCACGCGGGGAATCAGCACCGCACCAAATTCTGAAAGCCATCCGATCGTATTAGCAATAGCCCGGTTGACCGCTCGCTCATTATTGAACAGAGTCGCATCGCGGACCACCGAGGCGATGGGATGACTTGGGGCGAGCATCAGGCAGATGTCGCGATTGGCGAAGCCTGCCTGATTCAGCGCACGCACCACATCCTGCAACGCAGTTTCCTGCGAGAACAATCCGTAAGCGGCGGGTGCATTCACTGCCATAATTCAACTAGTGTGAGACGAAATTGGGAACAAACCCGAAGTAGAAACGCGTGAGGCCCAAACCGGGGGCACATACCCTGCGGTCTATTTAACTTATCGAAATTTCCGCTTGTTGAAACTCGGGTGAACACTGTAATCACGGGTTTCCTGGGAATCCCGGCATTAATGTGAAAGATGTAGATTCAAGGCCAGCTGCACAACCTTGTCTGCCCTTCCCGCACCACACGCCTGAGTCCTCAGGATGGTACGACCATGAAGAACTTCACGAGGAATTTCATGATTCGGGTAATTGCAGCCGCTCTTGTGGTGTGGGTCGCGATCGTTTTGACATCGACGTCGAACGCACAACAAACAAATATCCAGGCACCAGCATCGACGGCATCCCCTCAGCCAGCGACTCCTCCCAGCACTCAGGGAGCGCAAAATCCGTCGGTGGCACCTCCGGAGCCCGCCGTGAACGCAATCCCAAGGCACGGCAATGAGCCCACCATGCCTACAGCCGAAACGCAAACGCCACAGCGGGAATACAGCGGCCGCATCGTACGGGAGAACGGAAAAATCGTACTGCAGAACGCGGTAACAAAAGATGTCTACGAGATCGACGATGCCTCTAAGGTCAAGCGCTTCATGGGAAAAGCCGTGAAAGTTACAGGAAAACGCGACCCGCACAGCAATCTGATCCACGTCGAAACGATAAAGGCACAACCCTGATCACGAAGCGCAGGCAGACGGAGCAGTCATTCCACAGAGCTGCTTTATAATAGAAAGATTCGGCGGCCGTCTCGGACTCCCTTGGGTGAGTTCTCTCGCAAATCATGGCTGCCGGGGTAGCACTCTGACTGCAGATGTCCACGGAAAGCATTGTTGTACGCGGGGCCCGGGTTCACAATCTCAAAAACATCGATTTTGAGATTCCCCACAATACTTTGACGGTGGTGACCGGCGTCTCGGGGTCAGGCAAATCGTCGCTCGCCTTCGACACGATTTATGCCGAGGGGCAGCGGCGGTACGTCGAATCGCTTTCGGCATATGCGCGGCAATTCCTGGAGCGAATTGAGAAGCCGGACGCGGATCTCATTGACGGAATTGCGCCAGCGGTCGCAATCCGGCAGAAGAACACCACCCGGAATCCCCGATCGACGGTGGCCACGGCGACTGAAATCTTCGATTATCTTCGCCTGCTTTTCGCCCGGGTGGGACGAACTTACTGCTCGAACTGCGGGCAGGAGGTGAAAAAAGATACGGTCGACGAGGTGGCGGATAACATCCTGGCTCTTGGTTCTGAGACTCGCCTGCAGGCGCTGTTTCCATTGGGCGACCAGGCTTCTGCAGCACCCGACAACGCCAAAGCAAAGGGTAAGAGGCGCAGTTCAGCGACAAAGTCTGGGGATGCATCCCCGAAACAGATTTCCGAGCAGTTGAAGACGCGGCTTTTCGATCTGCGCAAGGCTGGGTTCAACCGGCTTTATCAGGCGGGACGAATATATGAGTTCTCCACACCAGAGTCGCTGCTCGACATAAATTTCAGCCAGCCGGTGTTTCTGCTGGTGGACCGGTTGAGTGTGTCTCGGGAGAATCGGTCGCGCATTGTAGACGCGATCGAAACGGCATACCGCGAGGCCGGCGAAGTAATCTTTGAGATTCCTTCACAAGAAGGGCGGGCAGAGCAGCAATTGCGGTTCTCGCAGCGGTTTGAGTGCAAGAACTGCAATTTGAAGTACGAAGAGCCCGAGCCACGCCTGTTCTCGTTTAACAATCCTTATGGCGCCTGCCCGCGATGCCAGGGGTTTGGAAACACGATTGATTTCGACCTGGGGCTGGTTATTCCGGATCCAAGCAAGACTTTGGCCGAAGGACCAATCGAACCATGGACGAAACCGAAATACCGCTCGCTGTTCGCCGATTTGAAGCGCTACGCCAAGCAAACCAGCATTCCCCTGGATGTGCCATGGAATGAACTGGATCCCGATCAGCGGGAAAGAATCCTCGACGGCGACGGACGTTTCCTGGGCGTACGAGGCTTCTTTCAATATCTTGAACGTAAGAAGTACAAGTTGCATGTACGTGTCTTTCTGAGCCGTTACCGCGGGTATTCGCTCTGCCCGGCTTGCCACGGGAGCCGATTGCGGCTGGAAGCGCGGCAGGTGAAGATCAACGGCAAGAACATCTGCGAAGTCTGCGCAATGACGGTAGAAGATGCCGCGAAATTTTTCGGCCAGGTTCAGCTGAGCGCAGAAGAGGCGGAAATCGCCGACAAACTGCTGCAGGAAATTCGCGAGCGGCTGCGCTTCCTGAATGAAGTAGGACTTGAATATCTGACGCTGGACCGCTTGTCATCCACGCTTTCGGGGGGAGAAGCGCAACGCATTCAGCTGGCGACGTCGCTCGGATCGCGCCTGGTAGGCACGTTATATGTGCTTGATGAACCTTCCATCGGGCTGCACACACGAGATACGCACAAGCTGGTCAATATCCTTCAGGATTTGAAGAATCTCGGAAATACGATCCTGGTGGTTGAGCACGATCCCGATATCATGAGCGCCGCCGATCGCATTCTCGACCTTGGCCCAGGCGCCGGGGAAAACGGCGGGAGAGTGATCGCGGCCGGGACACTGGAGGAAATTCGGCACAATCCAGCGTCGCTTACAGGAAGATATCTGAGTTCGGATTTACGAATCCAACCACCAGCCACCCGGCGCAAGCCCGGACCTCAGCAGATCAAAATTCGGGGTGCGCGGGCAAATAACCTGAAGGGTATCGACATCAGTATTCCCTTGAAGATGCTGGTGGCGATCACGGGCGTGTCGGGTTCGGGTAAATCAACACTGCTGCACCAGGTGTTGTATCAGGCTTTGGCACAGGCAAAAAAACAACCGAGCAATGGCGCATCGTCGTCGGGCGTGAATGCGACCTGGACTGGTCTGGAGGGCGATCAGTACATTGATGAAGTTGTGCTGGTGGACCAATCTCCGATTGGGCGTACGCCGCGATCGAATCCGGTAACGTACATCAAGGCATTCGACGCGATCCGTGAGCTATTTGCTTCCCTTCCCGAGGCCAAAAAGCGCGGCTTCACCTCAGGACATTTTTCTTTCAATATTCCGGGCGGGCGGTGCGAGGTCTGCCAGGGAGACGGAACGGTCACGGTCGAAATGCAATTCCTGGCGGATGTGGAATTGATCTGCGAGGAATGCAAAGGGACGCGGTACAAGCCGCAGGTTCTGGAAGTGCGGTATCACGGCAAAAACATCCACGAAGTGCTGAACCTCACGGTGAAGGAAGCCTTGAAGTTCTTTGCGGAAGCGCCAAAAGTCACGGAGAAACTGCGCAGCCTGGAAGAGGTTGGGCTGGGGTATCTGCGGCTGGGGCAATCGGCAACAACACTTTCCGGGGGCGAAGCCCAGCGCATGAAGCTGGCGGCGCATCTTCAGCCCGCGACGCGGGAGGCACTACGCACGGGACGCAGCCCTGCCCGCAGCGGCAATCGCCTGCTCTACATTTTTGACGAACCCACGACCGGGTTGCATTTCGACGATGTGAGCAAACTGCTGGCTGCCTTCCGGCGGCTGATCGACGCCGGGGGATCGATTGTGGTCATCGAGCATAATCTTGAAGTCATCAAGACGGCAGACTGGGTGATTGATCTCGGGCCGGAAGGCGGAGCACGCGGCGGGCAAGTGGTCGGAGCGGGGCCTCCGGAAAGCATCGCCAAGCTGCCGGGATCCTATACAGGACAATATCTTGCTCGTATCCTGAATGGGAATGGCGCTGCACGACATGAACTGTCGTAAATATCTTCCGATTTTCCTTTTCCTTCTCGTCGGGGTGCCGCTGCATGCGCGGACGACGGAGATCCGGCAAAATTCGGGTCAACAGAGTCCGTCCGCCGCCACGAGCCAGGATTCAGAATCGAAAACAGGCAGTTCCAGCTCGCACCGTACGGTTCATCATGTCCGAATCGAAGAAGAAGAGCCGCCCGATCCCGATCTGACTCGTGCTGAATCCTTAATTGAAAAGAAGGACTACGCCGAAGCTGCGCCGCTGCTGCAAAAAGTTGTAGATCGCACACCGTCGAACTACGCGGCGTGGTTTGATCTGGGTTTCACGCTCAATGCGTTGGGCAAAACCGAGGATTCGATTGCGGCCTACCGAAAATCGGTGGCTGCGAAACCAAGTGCGTTTGAGCCGAACCTGAATTTGGGATTGCAGCTTGCGAAGACGGGGCAGCCAGATGCGGAGCAGTATCTGCGGGCGGCTACCCAACTGAAGCCCACAGCCCACGTTGCCGAGGGTCAGGAGCGGGCGTGGCTTTCATTGGCGGAAATCCTGCAGAAGTCGAAACCGGAGGATGCGCTGAATGCCTGCCGCCAGGCATCCGCGCTGGTGGCAACTGATCCCGAACCGCACCTCATTGCGGGGCGATTGCTGGAAGACGAGAACAAATATGCGGATGCCGAGCAGGAGTACAAACAGGCTTACGCGCTGGATCCGTCAGCGGATGCCCTGACCGGGCTGGCCAATATTTACATGCGAGGTCACCGTTTTCCGGAAGCGGAACAATATCTACGGTTGCTGGTAGCCAAAATTCCGCAGGATGCGGCGGCTCACGTCCAGTTGGGGCGGGTTCTGGCCGCGGAAGGCAAGAATGACGAGGCGATGAATGAGTTGAAGGCGGGAGCCCAACTCGCTCCGGACGATATGTCGGTGCAGAGGGACCTGGCGGAGGTTTACACCTCCACGGGAAATTACGACCTGGCCGAAATTGCGTACCGGCGGCTGCTTTCCGCCCATCCTAATGACGGCAATTTGCATCAATTGCTCGGTAGAACGCTCTTGCGGGAGAAGAAGTATCCCGAAGCGCAGCAGGAGTTGTTGATTGCAGTCAAGCTGAAGCCAGATCTGGGTGAAGCCTATGGGGATCTTGCTTTCGCGGCCGGTGAAAACAAGGAATATCCCCTGGTCTTGAAGGCCCTGGATGTGCGGGCCAAGTTTCTGCCGGAAATCCCGATTACTTATTTTCTGCGGGCTTCAGCCTTTGATCATCTTCGTGATTACAAGCAGGCCGCGTTGAATTATCATCTGTTTCTAAAGACGGCTGATGGCAAGTTCCCTGATCAGGAGTGGCAAGCGCAACACCGACTGATTACGATCGAGCCAAAGAAGTAAGTGGGGCTCTGCGATGTGCGAATTACAAAAGTCCGTCCTGCGAACGGTATTCCTGCCAGCAATGCTCGGCGTAATGTTCGTTTTGCCCAGTCACACCCTGCTGGCCCAGGCGCAAACGATTACCGAACTGAAGTCGCGCGTGATGGCGACCGAGATCCCGCATCGACCGCAACTCTGCATTGAAATTGCTGAACGCCAGTTGGCGAGCTATGACAAGCTCTACGCGGCGGCCGATATTCAAAATGCGCAATCAGCTCTGAGCGATGTAGTAACCTTCTCGGAAATGGCGAAGGATTACTCCCTGCAGTCGCACAAGCGCGAAAAGCAGACTGAGATTGCCATTCGACGAATGGCGCGGAAACTCAGCGACCTGAAACACGTGGTGGCGCACGAGGACCAGGCGACGCTGCAGAATGCACTGAACCGCCTGCAAAGTGTACGCGACGATCTGCTAGGAGCGATGTTTCCGAAAGCGAGAGCTGATAACGAATGAACCTGCGCAATATTGGAATCGGCATCTGCCTGCTCACACTGTTCGTGACGGCGACTTGGGCCCAAAGACAACGCGATCCGCTGACTCAGCCGGAGATCGATAAGATCCGCGATGCGAGTTGGGAACCGGGACAGCGGATTCCGCTTTATGTGCAATTCGCCAGGGAGAGATTGGTAAAGCTTGAGCAGATGAGAAGTGATCCCAAGACCAAAGACCGAGCCCAGCAGACACATGATTTGCTGGATGATTTTCTTTTGATTTACGACGAGCTTAACGACAACCTTGATACCTATATTGACCGGCGAGACGACATCCGCAAGCCCCTGAAGCTGGTGATTGAAGCCGACGATGAATTTCAGGCCAAGTTGAGAGCCTTGAAGGATGCTGCCGGCGTGTCGCTCCAGGAGTCGAACCAGTACCAATTCATTTTGACCAACGCTCTCGATACGGTGGATAGCTCGGTCAAGGACCATCGCCAGTTGCTTGCCGACCAGGAAGATGCGGCGAAGCACAAGAAGCTGACCGCACACCAGAAGGGCAGCAGTAGTTCGGAATAAGTTGGTCTGTTAGTCTTACTCCATCGTGCGCAGTGGACTCGTCGAACTTTTTCAGCAAACCTTGCGGGAACTTCGTCCTTCCGCCGTTATTCCAGAGTTGAAGATTGAATTTTTCGCATTTGCGAATGTGAATAACACCATTCGCTTGCGTGATGGCAAGCTGCTGGTGCGACTCTCTGATTTGTTAGAGGGAGCACCAGAAAGCGTATTGCGGGCCATCGCACATATCCTGCTGGCGAAGATGTACCGAAAGCCAATCGACAGGGCACAGGCGGCGCGCTACCGCCGATATGTTGCCAGCCATGAAATCGTGCACAAGGCGCACCTGGTCCGTCAGATGCGCGGCCGGAAGCTGCTGCGATCTCCGCATGGGCATTGCTACGATCTCGACAGTATCTTCGAGGATCTAAACCGCCGATTCTTCCATGGGTTATTGGCGCGACCGCGAATGAGCTGGAGCCAGACCCGGACGCGGCGCATTCTGGGCCATTACGATCCCGCGCACAACGCCATTGTTATTAGCCGCATCTTCGATCACCCAGCAGCACCGCAGTATGCGGTGGAATACATCGTCTATCACGAGATGCTGCATTTGAAACATCCCGTACGGCTGCGCGGAAGCCGACGATGCGTTCATTCGGCCGAATTCCAGGCAGAGGAAAAGCTGTTCCCGCGCCTGGATGAAGCCAATGCCTTCTTGAAGCGGCTGTAATGCCAGGCGGGGGCGTCCGGTTATCTCAGCAGCTACATGGGTAACGACGGATGTGATCCGACTCACTGCCAGAGCGCGCACGTGCGAGTGAGATAGGGTGCAGAGGTATGCCGGATGCGCTGCTTGCGTGCGACATTGTTTGTGGTGTTTCTCAGTCTCACTTTCTGTTCAAACAGTTTGGCCAATCCGTTTGTAGTTTTTCCCATTGCCGGCGAACTGACTTCGCCCGATGGCCACTACGCATTGCGCAGCATCGATCCGGACCGGTCGGGGCCTGACTTCGTGGGTACATTTCATTCGCTGTGGTTGTTTGAGGTTGCCAGCGGCCGCGCACGTAAACTATTCGATTATGTAGGAAACGCGGCGGTAGCATGGGCGAGTAACGATTCGGTACTCGTCACGGAATACGTAAGCAAGAAGACGTCTCGAGTGCTGATTTTCTTTACCGATCCGTCGCGAGACGGGTTCATTCTTGACACGCCGACGCTGATTCGGATGGTTCCGGCAAATTTTCGCGATGCACTGCGCGGGAACAACCACGTATTTGTCGAGGCGTCCCGACTTGAAGGCAATGCTTTGTATTTGCGGCTGTGGGGGTACGGAGCACATGATCCGCATGGATTCCGGCGGGAGTGCAAACTGGGCCTGACGGATAACCGTATTTCGTGCACGAGCGAAGGAAGTTCCGAGCCGCACTAAGCCGGTTGTGTTCTGGCCGTTATTTTGCCTGAGATACCGAGCTCTTGCCGATGCCAACGAGCCGGTAAAGCGGACAATAGCCCAGGAGTGAGGTCAGCAGCGGAATCAACCCAATCAATCCCCACCAACGTGCATTGCTGTGGAGTACAAAAATCAAGCTGCACAAGCCCAGGCCAACAATGATCCGTACGAACCGATCGATGCCGTTCATATTCGTTGTCATAGCTACCTCCGATCAATATTGAACGCCAGCGCACACGGGCGCGAAAGAATTCAAATGACCTTCTTTCAGGCCGTGCGCAATCCCAGCTTCTTCAGCACAAACATTGCAGGGCACCAGTTGGTCAGTCCCGACTGAAACAGATTCAGCCCGACAAAGGCGGTGAACAGATACCAGTACTCACTGACCCAATGTCCCAGAGCTAATGAGAGAAGGACGAAAGCTCCTGCCATCAAGCGCAATCCTCGTTCTACGGTCATAGCATCTCCTTTCGTACTTGCAGAGTTCTTTGGCAATCGCAGTTGTTTACGGAACTGCACATTGCGGAGTCTCGCACTCGGCAATGTTTTCTGGTGAATGCGAATGCGGAGGCGGCACCTCTCCAGCTTTCTCTGACATGTAGTAGAGAACCGGCACGGCCATACGCGAGAGCACAGTTGAGGCCACTTCGCCAGCCATCAAGGAAAGTGCGAGTCCCTGGAAGATTGGGTCGAACAGGATGACGCTGGCCCCCACCACTACCGCGGCTGCGGTCAGCAGCATAGGACGAAAACGCACGGCCCCCGCATCGACGACCGCGTCTTCGAGAGACATTCCCTGAGTTCGCCGCAGTTCGATGAAATCCACCAGGATGATGGAATTGCGCACGATGATGCCCGCGCCGGCGATGAATCCGATCATGGACGTCGCGGTGAAGAACGCCCCCATCAAAGCATGGGCGGGAAGGATTCCGACCAGCGTAAGCGGAATCGGAGCCATGATCACCAGAGGCGTCTTGAAGCTCTTGAACCAGCCGACAACGAGCACGTAGATGAGAACGAGGACGGCCGCGAAGGCGAGACCGAGGTCCCGGAAAACTTCTACGGTGATGTGCCATTCACCGTCCCATTTCATGGAATAGCGGTCGGTGCGTTCCGGCATGCTGGTTCCCTTGTACTGCTTGACGCCGTAGCCATCCGGCAGCTTGATCTTGTCAATGGCGTCGCTCATCTTGCCGATGGCGTATACCGGACTTTCCTCTTCGCCGGCAACATCACCGGTAACATAGACAACCGGCATCAGGTTCTTGTGGTAAACACTGGTATCGATGGTCGTTTTATTCAGATCAGTCAATTCCTGCAGCGCGATCTGGCCGCCAGCGGGCGTCGGGAACTTCAGGTTCTCGAGGTCCTGAATGCCGGAACGGTCGGGCCGCGAGAGGCGGACCTCGATAGGCACATCTTCACGCGATCGCGGATCGTGGAGCAGTCCGGCATCGGCACCTGCCAATCCAATTTGGAGAGTTCGTGTCACGTCGCCGACAGAGACTCCATGCAGCGACGATTTATCGAGATCTACTTTCAGGTCGTACTTAGTCTGTGGATCCTCGACGTACCAGTCAACGTCCACCACCCCGGGTGTCTGCTGAAAGACCTTCTTGATCTGGGCTGCGAGCTGGATCTGTCCTTTGTAGTCGGGGCCATAGACTTCGGCCACGAGAGTTTCCAGAACCGGGGGTCCGGGGGGCACCTCCGCGACCTTAATGCGGGCGCCGAAGGGCGTAGCCAGCTTCACGAGTTCAGGACGCAGGCGGCGTGCAATTTCATGGCTCTGCGCTGAGCGGTCATGGCGCGAAAGCAGGTTGACCTGGATATCGGCCTGGTTCGGCTGGTGGCGCAGGAAATAATGGCGTACGAGGCCGTTAAAGTTGTACGGACCCGAAGTGCCGGCGTAGATCTGGTAGTTGGTGACTTCGGGCTGCTGCCCCAGGAAGCGGCCCAGAACCTGCGCTACCCGCGTGGTCTGTTCCAGGGGAGTTCCATCGGGCATGTCGATGATCACCTGAAATTCGCTCTTATTGTCGAAGGGCAGCATCTTTACCCGCACCCACTTCAATGGAACAAAGGCAATGGCCGCCAGCAACAGCACCACCACGCTGGCGAAGAATGCCCAGCGGCGGCGAGCATTCAGAATCAGTGGATTCATGAGCTTGCGGTAGAAGCGCGTCGTCCACCCCTCTGCTTCGTGGTGCTCGTGACCGTTTTCGCCCGCATAGTGCTTCAGCAGCCGGAGTGCCGCCCAAGGCGAAACGACGAAGGCCACGACCAGAGAGAAAACCATGGCCGCCGACGCACCGACCGGGATCGGCCGCATATACGGTCCCATCAATCCGCGCACAAAGGCCATGGGCAGAATGGCAGCGATCACGGCGAAGGTCGCCAGAATCGTGGGGTTGCCCACTTCGTCGACGGCTTCGACGGCGACATCAACGAGGGATCTGCCGCGACTGGAGGGCAGGCGGAAATGTCGCACAATGTTTTCGACAACCACAATGGCGTCGTCGACGAGAATGCCGATGGAGAAGATCAACGCGAACAGAGTGACGCGGTTCAGCGTGTATCCGAAGAGATAGAAGATCGCCAGCGTGAGGGCCAGGGTGACAGGAACAGCCAGCAGGACGACGCCAGATTCACGCCAGCCCAAGGCGAGAGCAATCAGCAGCGTGACCGATAGGGTGGCGATCAGCAGATGTTTCAGCAGTTCGTTCGACTTATCTTTGGCGGTCTCGCCGTAGTTGCGTGTTACGGTGACGTTGAGATCGCCAGGCAGCAGATATCCGCGTAATGCTTGTACTTTTTCGAGGACATTATCGGCGATAATGCTGGCATTGGTTCCCTTTCGCTTCGCCAGCGTGATCGTGACCGCCGGATACTCCGTATTCGCGACCTGCCCGTTCGTGCCTTTGGCGTTCGCGTAGAGGACATAATCATCCGGTTCCGCAGGGCCGTCCTGAATTTGTTCTGCGACGTCCCGCAGATATACGGGCTTGCCCGCGTGCACTCCGACCACGACCTGCCGCAGGTCATCGGCATTGCTGAAGAACAAGCCTGATTCAACCTGGAATTCGCGATTATCGCGGGCAAAACTGCCAGCCTGCTCACGTATATTGGCCGCCTGGAGTTGTCCCACAACCGAACCCGGTGTCAGCCCATAGCCCGCGAGCCGCTCGGTGTCCAACACGACCCTGACTTGCCGCGGCTGGCCCCCAATGATCGTGGTCTCGGAGACGTCATTCAGCCTTTTCAGGGAGTTTTCCAGTTCGCCGGCGATACGGCGCAGGCGATAGGAGTCATAGTTCTTACCCCATAACGTGAGCGCCAGGATGGGCACGTTGTCGATTGAGCGCACTTTGATAACCGGCTGGGACACCCCCGGCGGAATGCGGTCAGCATTCGAATAGAGCTTGTTATACGTCTGAATGATGGCGTCTTCTTCTTTCGTGCCAACGTAGAAGCGGACAATCAGCATGCTGAGTCCGGGATGGCTGATGGAGTAGATGTATTCCACTCCCGGAACTTCCCGCAGCAACTTTTCCATGGGCAGGCTGACGCGCTGCGCGACTTCCTCCGAAGAAGCACCCGGCATCTGTACGAAGACGTCGAGCATGGGGACAACGATCTGCGGTTCCTCTTCCCGCGGCGTTTGGAGAATGGCAAACGCTCCCAGCAGAAGCGCGGCAACAATAACGAGCGGGGTCAACTTCGAATCAATGAAGGCATGCGCGACCTTCCCGGCCAGACGCAGAACCGGATGTTGTTCAGTTTTCGCCGGAAGCTGGTGATTTGCGGAACTCATGATGGTTGCGCTCCTAGCGGGACTCAATCTTCTTGCCGCTGAACTCGCGGCCGTCGGGATTCGCGATCAAGGTCTCTCCCGCTTGCAAGCCGGCCAAAACCTCCACCCCCGAGGTGGAGGGCTTGCCAAGGGTGATGTAACGCAGACCCGCAATCTGGTTCTGATCGAGCACATAAACTCCCTGCAATTGGCCGCGCTCGACCACGGCAGTGCGCGGCACCAGTAGGGCGCTGCGCTCTCCCCGGGCAAAATGCGCATGCCCGAAGAGTCCGGAACGCAAGCTCGGATCGGGAGGCATCTCAACTTTCACGAGAAAGCTGCGGCTGGCGGGATCGGCGGCCGGAACGATTTCGGCGACTTTGCCGGTGAATTGGCGGTCAGCCAGCGCGTCCATGAGCACGGGTACCTGCTGTCCCATGCGGACGTAGTGCAAGTCTGTCTCATTGACGCCGACTTCAAGGCGGAATCTATGCAGGCTCTCCAGCGTGAAGAGGGGCATTCCGGGAGAAGCGAGCGTGCCGGTGTCAGCCTTCTTCTCTGTGACGACCCCATCGAAGGGAGCCAATATGTGCGTGTAACCCAGCGCTGTACGAGCCTGCTGCAGAGCTGCCTTGGCCTGCTCTTCGCCGGAACGCGCCATCTCGCGTCTGGCCTGTGCGCCCTGATACCGTGCTTTTATCTCGTCGAACTCCTGCGGGCTGACTGATTTTTTGTCATACAGGACCTGGTACCGCTTGAAGGTTGCGTCCGCGAGCGTGAAGTCGGAATCGGCAGCCACCTGTTCCTGCTGCGCCGCCAACTCGGCCGCGGTCGCGCGCTGGAGTGCGGCGCGGGGTTGGGCTTCATCCAGGACCGCTAACACTTGGCCGCGCTGAACGCGATCGCCCTCATGGACGCGGATTTCGACAATATTGCCCATCATCTGCGCAGCCAACTGGCTGGTCTCAGCGGCGCACAATGTACCCGGCGCTTCCACCACGTCGGGAATTGCCGCGGTTTGCGCAGCAACCACTACGACATCGCGGACGATTTCCGGCGGAGCAGCCGCACTCGCTTGGTCTTTAGAACAGCCACTCAACGCCGCTAATGCAGCAAGGAGAAACAATCCACTGGCTAAGTTGCCGAATTTCATCGCATTTGTGCCTGATTTAGAAATGAGGTTCATGGCATAAGTACCGGGGAGTGCAGGTTCAAAGTTCCGCTCGCCAATTCCAGGTTGGCGTAGCTGATGTAAGACTGGTAGACGGCCTGCCAATAATCCACCTGGGTATGGTGTGCCGCTTCTTCTGCACCGAGGAGATCGGTGATCGTCAGCAGCCCGCCGTCATAGCGATTCTGATTGATCCGCAGGCTCTCTTCGGCTTGCGAGATGGCGGTATGGGCGACTGCCACCTGCTTGCTGCTGGAGTCCTGATCGTAGTAAGCCTGGCGAACCTCGAGGCGCACGGCATCGTTGGCCGCCTGCTTCAGTGCCGCAATCTTTTCGGCGGTGGCGCGCTCGCGGGCCAAAGCAGCTTTTTTCGCGCCGCCCTGGAAGATATCAATCTGCAGTTCGATTCCGGCAAGCCAGTTGTTTCCTCCCCCGCCGGCCAGGAAAGTCGGATTGTCGAGCTCCCATCCGGCAAAGGCATTCAAGCGCGGCCCGAAGGAAGACTTGGCAATGGCGACACTCAATTGTTGGGCCGACTGCTGCGCCTCGATCTTCTTCAGATCGGGACGGGTAGTAAGGGCTTGCTGTTCCAATTCAGGGAGGGCAACGACAGCAAGGCTCTTTTCCGTGAGTGTGTCTTCTGGCTGATATGGAGCGTCGGCCCCAACTCCCATCGCAAGGTTCAGTTGAGCCTGAGCAAGCGCCAAATTGTTGCGAGCGCGAATCAATTCCTGCTCCCGGCTGGCGACACGAACCTTCGCACTGAGCAGATCGGACTCGACGACGAAGCCCGCGTCGTATCGATTTTGCGTGCTCTCGAGAATTGATTGGGCAGTCTTCTGCGATTGCCCGGCCACCTCTACCTGGCGACTGGCGAGCAAGACGCCGTAATACGCCTGCACGACACGAAACAGGATTTCCTGGTCCGTACGTTCCAGTTGCTCGCGAGTTGCAACTTGCGCCTTTCTTGCGCGGCTGAGCCCCTCCCACGAAGCGAAGGAATCGAACAGGTTCCAATTTCCACTGAACCGAGTCGTGAAATTGCCAAAGGGCGAGGGCGTGTTCAGTTGATTCAGGGCAAAATCAACAGTGGTGAAGCGCTGCTGCCGCAATTTGCTGCCGAACACGTAGACAGGATCGTTTCCCCGGGTCGCTAGTTCTGAAAAACTGATGTGCGGCAGCAGGAAGGACTGGGCTTCCTGGATTCCGGCGGAGCCAACTTTGGTCTCTGCTAATGCGGCCTTGCGCAGTGGATTCTTCTCCAACGCGATTCTCGCCGCCTGCTCGAGTGACAATGATGATGCTTGCGAGGTCGCTGTCGGCGATACTTGCGCCGAGGCTATTCCACCGACATACAGTAGCGCCAGGATCAACCGCAGGAAGCGAGTTAGGCGATATGCGCAACTTGGAAAACTCATAGTGCTGTGCCTATTCCAGACAACAAGTTGTTTCTTTGTGCATCTTGACAGGTACAACCCCAGCGAACCGTGATTCCGGTCACCGCGGACTTACCGAGACCACGAGTTCCCGTTTCAGGCTGTGGCTTCGGCAGCTGCCGTCGCCCTCAACCACTCGGTGCTGTCGGTAGCGATCTCAAATGTGGTGTGAAAATTCGCGGTCTTCTGCAGCATCGCGCCCACGGAGCAATACTTTTTTTCCGAAAGCTCGATCGCATGCTCAATGGCAGAGGCGTCAATATCCAGTCCACGAATCACATGATGAATTCGCACGTCTGTGAACACCTGCGGGGGCCGTTCCGCCTGATCGGCTTCCACTCGTACTTCGTATCCAGTCACTTTCTGGTGATATTTTTGGCGGAGGATTGTGATCACATCGAAGGCCGTGCATCCCGCGAGGCCGACAGCCAGAAGCTCAACCGGCTTGGGGCCGGTGCCGCCAGCGGCATCGTCCAACAGCAGATGATGCTCGCTTCCGGTTTGCGCCACGAATTGTCTTTGCTGGCTGAGTGCTTGCGTCAATTCCACTTTCGCTGAAATCATCGGGCTCTCCCTGGCTTCTCATCAAAGCCACACAAATAAACGCAATCACGGGAGATCTGTTACAGCGAAAAATGGCGGGAAGAAGCCGTATTCACGAGAAAAGATTGCGGGAGGATATCACTTGCCGCCTGCAGCAAGCGCCCGTCCAAAAGTTGAGAGCAGTTGTTTGCGGAGCCTCGCTGCCTTCTCAGGGTCGGGACATTCCGGGGCAGACTGCTGGCATTGCTTGATCGAAAGTTCGAGGCTGCGAAGGAACTTTTTGCAGGGCTCGCAGGCATTGAGGTGGTTCTCAATTTCCTCGCAGGAGAAATCGTCCAGTTGGCCATCCAGATAATCGGAGAGGCCGGCGAACATTTTGCGACAGGGACCGTTTTTCGGAGCTGACACTGTCTTTGCGAGCCTGGTCATGGGCGCGGCTTTCGGATGCGTCTTCTCTAACTCTCGGCGCACGAACAGGCGCGCGCGATGCAACCGCACTCGAATCGTCCCCGGGCGTAATCCAGTGATCTCGCCGGCTTCTTCGTCGGTAAAACCCTCCATATCGCGGAGAACGAGAACGATGCGGTAATGCGGCGGCAGATTGCGCATGGCATCGCGCAGACGCTGCCCTTCCTGACCGCGGATGGCGGCTCGCTCCGGAGTGATCTCCTCGGGCGCATCCAGCGCCTCCAGTTCCATCCGGTCCGGCATCAACTCGTCGAGCGAGAGTTCTTCCTTAGGCGCAAATTTGCTTTTGCGGCGGCTCATCAGACAGCGGTTTTTCGCCACCTTATAGAGCCAAGTGGCCAGGGCTCTCGAATTCTCGAATTTCGGCAGATAAGGCAGGACCTTGATCAGGACCTCCTGCATAGTGTCTTCGGCATCCTCGCGGCGGCCGCAAACCCGCATACCAAATGCGAATACGGAGCGCTGCAGAAGCGAGACGGCTTCGCCCAGTGCGGATTCGTCTCCGCGCTTCAGGAGTGCGATAGCTTGATCCAGATCAGAACGCATTGCCAAAACTCCAGCGGTGTAGTACTTGGATTTCTATATGCGCGTATAATTATATAGTCAAAGCCGAACAATTCTCGTGATCCACGAAAACATCATCGATCTCGTCGCGCGCCGCTTTCAGGTGCTGGGAGAGCCCTGCCGGCTTCGCATCCTGCAGGCGCTGCAAGGCGGCGACAGGAGTGTAAACCAGATCGTGGCGGAGTTGGGCGCAACTCAACCTAACGTGTCGAAGCATCTTCAAATCCTTTTCGACGCCGAGTTTGTCACCCGCGATCGTTGCGGCAACAACATTATCTATAGCATCACCGATCCGGTTGTGTTCAAGTTGTGCGATTTAGTATGTCGAAGCACGGCACGTCATGCGGCACACGTGCAAAAATACGCAAATGAGGGACGCTCGCGCAAATTGACGGGACCAAATGGACGCCATCGGCGTTCGCGAACGAGTTCCATACAAGGAGTCCACTGAATGCCCGATTGGGTATGGATTGTTCTTTTTCTGGTGGTCTACATCGGCCTGACGCAATGGCTTCTACCGAAGCTTGGGGTGCCAACATGAGGCGCAAAATCCTGTTCTGTCGAGTCTCGACGGAGAGATCAGTCCGCACAGAAGGAAAACCGCTGAACGCATGAGGGGAGAGCGTGTTTTCAAGGCCCATCAGGCCCACAGGCTGGAAGATCCGGAACGAAAAACCTGGCTGCCTGTCACCGATGTCCTACGAGCGTCAGCTATACATCCGGGCATGCGTATTGCCGATGTGGGTGCCGGTACGGGCTACTTCGCCATTCCGATGGCGCATGCAATCGGTCCCGCAGGAAAAGTCTACGCGGTTGACCTTCAGCCCGAGATGCTGAAGTTGCTACGGGCAAAACTGGAGACTCCAGACGCTCCCCGCAACATCGAACTGGTGCAAGGCGACGCCGGCGAGACTTCCCTGCCTACGGCTTCGGTCGATCTTGTGCTAATCGCAAATGTCTGGCATGAACTGGACGACCGGGAAGCCGCTCTCAAAGAAAGCGCACGCATCCTATCCCCGAACGGATTGCTTGCGGTGCTAGATTGGCGCGCTGACATGGATTCCCCGCCCGGTCCACCCGCGAATCATCGCCTCACAGAGGCCGAAGTTACGCAGTTCCTGATGCAGCATGACTGGACTACAAAGGCTCCGCTTCATATCGGCACGTACAGCTATTTTCTTGCGGCACAGCCTCCCATGCAGACGAAGTGAACCTGAAATATACCTGAATCTTAGCAGCGATGTGTCTGCAGAAGAATACGTGTTGGAGCAGCGGCAGATTCGTGCGGAGTGTATAGTATCCCTCAAAGCAAAGCTTCCCCGAAGTGTGCAGTCAACTATCAGCTACGGAGGGTTCGATTGAAGACGTTCATTCTGGGATTGATCATCGGCTGGTGCATTGTAGCGCTCGCCGGCTACGTATATTTCGCGTTCGGATTCGCTCCCGTCTCGGTGTATTCGGCTCCTATGCCATTTGAGAAGTTCATGGCGAACACAGCGCTTCACGCCAAGATTGACCGCGAGATGCCGAAATCCGTTCCGATGCAGGGAAACGAGGCAACATACTCTGCGGGCGCCCAAGTGTACCGCGATAATTGCGCCGTCTGCCACGGGATGCCCGCGGGCCCGCAAACCAATGTTGGTCAAGGTGAGTTTCCCAAGCCGCCCAAATTGCTGCAAGGAAAGGGCGTCACGGACGATCCTCCGGGAGAAACCTACTGGAAGGTGGCGAATGGCATTCGCCTGACCGGGATGCCGGGATTCAAAAAAACACTTTCGGAAGACCAAATGTGGCAGGTGAGCCTTCTCTTAGCAGACGCAGACAAATTGCCCGCCAGCGTGAAGGATGAGCTCGCGTCTCCGGAGGCTCTGCCCGGTGAGAAGGCGCCGGCTCCGGTAGCGCCGGCACCCGCAACCCACAAATAGATTGCAGATGTAACGGAAAGCACGTTTCGAATAGAGCGGCGACGGCTCGTACAGCATCGCCGCTTAGGTTTTTAGGATCACCGCAGGATGATCATCGTCGAGCTAAATATCCCCGGCTTTCTTCTTTCGCGCCCAGTCTGCCACAGAAATCCGGCTCATTTGGAACAGCTCCGACGTTCGCGCGTACCAACCACTGGCGTGCATGCGGCCGATAAGTTTCAACCTTGGCGTATCGATGTAGTTTCTGACCGGATCAATCACGAACTCATCTTGGATATGCAAGGCGAGTACCCGACCAAGGATCAGGCCCGCCTCAGGCCCAAGGTCGACGATCTGCATCAATTCGCATTCCATTGCGGCCGGGGCGCCAGCGATACGAGGCGGCTTTACGTGCACTGACGGAATCGTTTCGAGCTCGGCCTCAACTAGTTCGCTGGTCCCGGCCTCGAACTCGATGGCCGTAATGTTCATTGCCTCCGCCATTTCCTCGGACACAAGGTTGACTACAAATTCGCGAGTATCGCGAATGTTACGGCGTGTATCCTTCGGGCGGCCAGCATCGTAACTTCCAACGCCGATACCGACGACCGCCGGATCTGAAGCAAATACGTTAAAGAAAGAAAACGGCGCAGCATTTAAAACACCGTCGAGATCAAGGCTGACAACCCAGGCAATAGGGCGCGGGACCACTACAGACAGCAGAAGTTTGTAGCGCTCTCTCGATGAAATGGCTGAAAAATTAAAGAGCATATTCCACCTTACGGATCCGTTTCTTCAGACCTCACAAATTTCTATCATCTCCGCCAGAATAACCACAAAGAGTCGGCCTCGTCGTTTCCCGGAAAATAGATCAAGCGCAGTCACCGATGGTTTGTGATGACTGCGCCTCTTCTCAGCGGGAGGCGCGGGCTTCGACCCACTCGCGTGCGTCTGCTGACTTGAACCATTCGGCCGCCACCTGTCTGGTAGTGACGTTTAAACGATTCCAGGTATTCGTCATCGCGATCCAGAGTATGAGGGCGGCAAGCGCCTTTTCGTCGTAGTGGCGAACGGCTTCTCCCCAGATATGGTCTGGCACTGGATCGGACCTGTCACTCAGGCGGGTTACCGATTCCGCCAAAGCCAGTGCCGCACGTTCAGCATCCGTGAAATAGGGGGCGTCACGCCACGCGGACACGGCAAAGATGCCCTCATCTATGCTGCTCGAGGCGCTCCGAAAGCTTAGATCCACGCAAACGCTGCAGCCGTTAATCTGGCTGACGCGCAAATGGACCAGATCCAGCGTGCGCCGGGGTACGCCTCCCTGCTCAGGAAACCTGGCCAAGGATTGCAGAGCCTGGAGGGCTCCAGGGATGATCATGGCGGGATTTTTCATTCGGGCTTGCATGATTGTGGGTTCTCCTTGTCACATAAAGTGGATTTGATTCGTCATCACAGTGACGGAACACAACGAGGAAATGTGACAGAAGAAAACCAAATGCGGCTGGCTTCGCATTTCGAAGAGAATCGCAGTCATCTGCGAGGCGTGGCTTATCGCATGCTCGGCTCGCTTAGCGAAGCAGATGACGCCGTACAGGAAGCATGGCTGCGTCTCAGCCGTTCCGATGCTGGAAGAATCGAGAATTTCCGGGGCTGGCTGACCACGGTGGTGGCGAGAGTGTGCCTCGACATGCTGCGCTCGCGCACATCGCGGCGAGAAGACGGTCTTGAGGACAACGCCCCAGATCCGATCGCCAGCAGCGTACCCAGCCCCGAGCAGGAGACGCTACTGGCCGACTCGGTTGGCCTTGCAGTGTTGGTTGTGCTTGAGAGGCTTGCTCCCGCGGAACGCCTGGCTTTCGTACTGCACGACATGTTTGCCGTTTCCTTCGAGGAAGTTGCCTCCATTCTCGGGCGTTCTCCTGCTGCCGCGCGGCAATTGGCCAGCCGCGCGCGCCGGCGCGTGCAAGGAGTGCCTGCCGTTCCCAAGTCGAATCTCACCGAACAGCGGCAGGCCGTGAATGCCTTTTTGACCGCCCTGCGGCACGGAGATTTTGAAGGGCTCATTGCTGTGCTGGATCCAGACGTCATTGTCCGCGTCGATGAGGCTGCAGCTCAGCCTGGCAAGCCGAGAGAGATTCGTGGAGCGCAAAACTGGGCCAAGGGCGCCATCGCGTTCTCGCGACTACTCACCGGCTTCATTCAGCCCATGCTGGTCGACGGAGCCGTAGGACTTGTCTGGGCTCCGCGGGGCAAGCTGAAGAGAGTTCTGCGCTTCTCTCTCATACGGGGGAAGATTGCCACCGTCGATGTGATCGCCGACCCAGCCACTCTGCAGACACTCGAACTTGCAGTTCTCGAGAAATCACCAGAAAGTTGAGAAGGTCAGTGTTGAGGCAAATTGGACCACGCAAGCACGGGTGATTGCTGAGTAGCACGGTCGACCGTGACGCCTCCGGCGATTTTCGTAGAATGCACGGGAATCTTGGCTAGCGTATTTCGTGGTGAATCCGCTAGTCATCTATTCCCTTTCCGTTGAAAATCTGCGGCAAACATCTTTCCACTCTTGCCTGCCGTGTTTTTGATAGCTTCGCTTGAGAAAAGTAAAAGAGATAACCTCTCTGGCGTCCGGGCGTCAGCGCAGCAAAAGCACGTTTCAAGCCAGGGATTTCGTTCAGCTTATTTTGAAATTCTTCGGGAACCGTGAATTCGGAAGTTTTCTTTAGTTTTACTTTCAATCCGGATTTTTCTACCGCGATGGCCTCCTGAATATAGGCCTTCAGGACGGGTTTCATCTTGATGATTTCCCGAACATTCGTGAATCGAATCTGACGTCCGGCCTGCACGTTCTCGGTCTGTTGGACCAGAATGTGCTTGGGATCGTTTAACAACGCGCCTTTGAAAAATAAGAGCGCACAGTATTCTTTGAATCCGTGGATCAACACAATGTTTTTGCCTTCAAGCGTGTAGCACGGCTGATGCCACTTCAATTCCTCGACCAGCTGACAATCAAGCACGACCGCCCGCAAGCTCTCAAATTCCTGCTGCCACTTTGTAGCTCTCCGCAAAACGTCATCAACTTTGGGATTAGTTCTATTCATGGATTGACGCTCTGACACGGTTTGAGTTCTACATCCTGGGGCGTCCTTTGATGTACTGGGATTATAGGGCGATCTGTACACCTGGACAGAGATAACATTGAATGATCCATCCCGACCGCTTTCAGAATGATTCCGGATATTCTCAAGGCAGATCTTTCCGGAATCGCGCATCTGACGAGATGGGCTACTATATATGGGCATGGTCTGGATGCGTGGCTTTTTGCAAGTGCGAGTCACAGTCCGCAAGGTCACGATGCAGTTCGGCTAGATCCTGCTTTCCACGATTCGAGATCGGCTCTTTTATATTGAGCCAGACATTGAGTCCGTTTTGCAGATTCTGACGGGCTCTCTGGCACAGCGCAGCACGGGATTTCTCAAGATGCACGCGAGACCCCATGGACTCATAGAACTCACCCAGATGCTGATACGCCTCGGCCAGAAACTCCTGGCCGTCCACGTTCTGTGGATCAGCTAAAACCCGATCTTTGGTTCTTTTCACTGCCTGCTCATAGTATTTCAAAGCGCGCTTAGAACTGCCGAACTTGCTCTCGGCATCCGCCAAAGAACCGTAGATCAGGCCCAGATCACGATCTGACCTTTTATCGGCTGCATCCTTCGAGGCCAGCAATTCTGAAACCATCGCCGCCTGCCGCAACATCTTCAGCCCCTCTGCGTTGCCCAATTTCACCAGCATGTCTCCTACATCCAGGTCGACAATAGCCAGGTTCCGCTGCAGCAGAGTATTCGATGGCGAAGCCGCAGCGAGTGGCTTGAGGACTACCGCCGCGGCGCGATATTGCCGCAGAGCGTCCGGCAGACGCCCGGTGTTTTCGTACACAAAACCGATTTTTGAGAAAGAAACCGAGACCATTCGCCGATACGACACCAAGTTCGGATGTTTCTGTGCCAATGACTGGAAAATGCTGAACCCGGTTTGAAAGGAGCGCAGCGCCCCTGGCCAGTCGGGCAATTCTGTCTGTACATCGCCGATGAGCAACTCACAGCTTGCCAGACTGTAGCGCGCGCTTTCCGATTTAGGGTTCGCTGCGGCCAACTTCGTGCGAATGACTAGAGCTTGCTGGGCTCTGGTCAGCGCTTCTGCCGTCAATCCTCGCGAGCGAAGTGAATCCGCCACCTTTTGATAGCTGCCTGCCAATTCCTCTTTCGCGACCGCGTCGTTAGGATTTGCGCTTGCAAGGATTTCTCTCAAGTCCAGCGCTTTTTCATAACTTTCCATGGCGTCCGCCGTATCGCCGAGGTTGGAGCGATACGTATATCCCTGCACGTCTCCCATGCGCTCATAGGCTGCGGCCAGTTCGCGCTGTAGTTTTGGATTGTCGCCCGCATCTTTCGCCAGAACATCGAGGTATTGCAAGCCTTCATCGACCAGCAGCTTTCTTGCGGGGGTCGAACCCGGGAGATCGCGGATGCTGTCATGAATTTCAAACATCAGGGAGTGAGCGATTTTTCGTACCTGATCAAACCGCGCCTCGGCCCGTGCGCGCTCGAGTTGCGCCACATGCGCTTCATACAAAACCCCTGAAATGCCGACGGTCAGCAATGCGGCGGCAACCGCTCCCCCAGCAACCCCCACTTTATGCCGCGATACAAACTTTGATGCGCGATATCGTATTGTGTTGCGGCGCGCCATAATCGGCTGTTGATTTAGGTGTCGCTGGATATCGTCCTTGAATTGCTCAACCGAACCATAGCGGGACCCGGGTTCCTTGCGCAGAGCCATGAGCAGAATGTTGTCTAAATCTCCGCGGAGCATTTTTCTGGTTCTCTCGCGTGAGCGTTTGTCCTCATCGAGTTCAATTTCATCTGATTCCCGCGTTGACTTCTCTCTAACAGTTATGGCTGTGCTGGGTTTCATGGGCTCTGCTTCGCAGATCGCGCGCGCAACTTCGTGGGCGCTCCGATTTGTGAAGCGATACGGTGCGCGCTGTGTCAGCATCTCGTAGAGCACCACCCCAAGCGAGTAAACGTCACTGGCAGTTGTGATCGCGTCCCCTTTAACCTGTTCCGGACTGGCATACGCGGGCGTGAAGGCACGCAGCGAGGTAATTGTCGGAGTGCTCGGATCGGGATCAGCCGCCGTATCGAGGATTTTGGCGATGCCGAAATCCATCAACTTCGCCACTCCATCAGAGGTGACCAGGATGTTATCGGGTTTGATGTCGCGATGAATGATCAGATGTTGATGTGCGTACTGCACCGCCGAACAGACTTGGAGAAAAAGTCTGAGGCGCTCCGTAATCGAAAGCCGACGGCGATTGCAATATCTGGTGACGGGTTCGCCTTCCACGTATTCCATGACGAGGTACGGAATGCCATCGGTGGTTGTTCCGCCGTCATATAAGCGCGCAATATTGGAGTGGTCCAGGTTGGCCAGAATCTGTCGCTCGGTTTTGAAGCGGTTGATGAAGTAAGGCGAGCGTACGCTTGCACCTACCAACTTGATGGCAACATTCTTTTGGTACACGTCGTCATCGCGTACCGCGCGAAAGACTTCTCCCATACCGCCGGTACCGACCTTGGAGACGATACGGTATGCTCCAAGGCTCTCTCCTATTAAAGGCCGGCTCCGAAGGAGCGAATTCTCACGATCTTCGGATGTGAGGATGTCTTCAGCAACGTTCAAAAGAGGCAGGTCGATGAACTTCCCAGTCTGCGACGCATAAGCCAGCAATGATTCGAGTTCATCGCGCAAGTCCTCATCACCGACGCAAGCCCGATCCAGGAAAGCCGCCCGCTCCGCCGCATCGCGCTCCATGGCCTCGGCGTAGAGTTGTTCGATTCGGCTCCAGCGGTCAATCAGCATGGCTTTGCCCGTGGTCCATCTCGCGAAGCAGCCATCCGCGCGCCAGGCTCCAGTCGCGCATCACCGTGTCGGTCGACAGTTGCAGCACCTCGGCCGTTTCCTCCACAGTCAGCCCACCGAAGAAGCGTAATTCGACGATGCTGGTTTTTCGGGAATCAATCTGCGCCAGCTTTCCGAGCGCAGACTCCAGATCCAGCAGTTGCATATCGTATTCAGGAGAAGCAACAGCACTGTCCACAAGGGTCAGTCGTTCGTTTTGCCCACCGCGCTTCAGGGAATTTCGCGATCGTGCGCAGTCCACCAGAATGCGTCGCATAAGCCGGGCGCAGACTGCGAAAAAATGAGCGCGATCCTTCCAGTGGAAATCATGAAACTCTACCAATCGCAGGTAGACTTCGTGAATCAAGGCCGTCGCCTGCAGCGTATGCCCTTCCTTCTCCCGCGACATTCGGCGGCGCGCCAGACTGCGCAATTCGTCATAGACCAGCGGCGTCAGTTGTTCGAGCGCACTCTGGTCCCCCTGCTCCCAGGCGCGGAGCAATCTGGTGATCTGCTGCGAAGGGTCCGACGAGCCTACCATGTTGTCATTGAATGGTGTGGGGGAGGCTCAGAGCCCAAAGGCTACCACAGTCCGGACGGCGTTCCAACCGCCTTTTGTGACTGAGATCACAAGGTTTCCGTGGCCGCAAATGATCGGTTGAGGAACCATGAATCAGAAAGGCATGCAGGACGGGCCCCTGCAGTCTGGGGCAGGAAAGGAAGCACAATGCAGGCGTGGTCATAATGTGTCACGAACTGGTCACGTTGGCTGTCAAACCCATCGGCAAAGACTGTAGACGCGTCTCTCCAGCATCGTGAGCACCACTACATCAGCAGATTAGCTGGTGCCGGGAGGGGGAATCGAACCCCCACAGGCCTTTTGGGCCCTGCGGATTTTAAGTCCGCTGCGTCTGCCAATTTCGCCATCCCGGCTAAAGAGATTGCATAGCTGAATCGGTCGCTCAAACACGTCCATACCGCCGCACACAGACAGGATGTGTCAAGAAGCCTCCAAACCAGAGTCAGTATCGCACAGAGATGCACAGGAGATGGTGCCTCATAGAATCGGCGACATCAATGCGAAACGTGCAATCGGGCGTTTGACAACATCGTGCAGGCGACTCGTCCTCTCGCCTAGTTCTTCAGTCTGGGAACTTTTGTGGTTAATGGATGCGAATTGGGGCAACTACACGGGTGATGGTTCCGCCCGGGCTTGGGCGATCGGGCATCAGTCCGTACTTCACGGACGACATGAGCCCCAATAGCTGCCCGAAAATGATGTCTACGGGCACGCGATAGTCATCCGCGATATCTGTTGGCAGATCGAGCGAAAGAGGAAAGTCGACCAGAGATCCGGGATCCTCGGTTCCCTTCACGCTAATCGTCGCACGCACCATTGCCAGACGTTTGCGCGCGATTTCTTCCAGCAGATCCCGCTCATAAGCCCGCCGCCGCGGATCGCTCGAAAGAAACGCCACCAGCAGCGTGGGGCCGTCGAGAATCGACATCGGTCCGTGGCGCAGGCCCAGTGCCGACTCCGACAGTGTAGCCACGTGACCACCAGTGAGCTCGACCAGCTTCAAGGCGCTTTCCTCAGCCACCGCGCGCAACGCGCCGGTTCCTACAAAACACGCCCGCGTACTCTCCCGGTCAGCGATAGCTTCGGCGGTCTCGGCAGCCACCGGCAGGAAATGCTTTGCCGCCTCGATCATCTCTTCCAGAATCGAACCATATTGCGGCAGGCACTTCAAATGTCCCAGGCACTGCCCGGCGATCATCATATTGGTGAAGGAACTGGTCATCGCCAAGCCGCGGTCGTTCGTCGCGTCGTCGAGCACCACCGCGCAGGCCCGCTCGGGATTGTCGCGGCAGATGCGCGCCATGGTTCCCTGCTCGTTGCAAGTGATTACGATGTGACGAATATTGGCGTGGCCATCGAGCGCCTGTTGCAGCAGCGCCACCCCTTCCGGACTCTGCCCGGAACGCGAAAACGATATCCAAAGGTAAGGCTTCCCCGGCTGGTGATAGCTTTCAAAGTCAGTCAATAACGTCGTCGATGCCAGCGCCCACACGTCGCATTTCCACTGCCGCCGAAGCAGATGCACGAGACCTCGGCCGACATAGTCCGAGGTTCCCGCCCCGGATAAATAAACGACCGGGGGCGTCCCCCTCCCCAACCCTGCGCGGCGCAAAAACTCTTCGGTTTGAGGTGCGACGCTTACGCACCGCCCGTACGTGGTTTTCCAGGTTTCCGGCTGCTGATCGATTTCCCGGGGAGTATATTCAAGACCGCGCGCACTCTTTTCCTCCGAGGACAGCTGCAGCAGTGAAAGCAGGGGGTTCGCCAAACGTACTCTCCAAACGATCTCGAAATGGAAGTGTAATACAAGGTGACCGATTTGAAAAGTAAACGAAATGAAATGAAACACTCCTCGAAAGATCCGCCGGGCCCTCCCCTCCCTTTTCCCGGCGTCCGCACGCAACGGTTCCTTTCAGACTGGCAACGAACTTGATCTGGAGGATTTATGCGCAAAACTGCGGGGCTTTTCACCCTCTGGTGGTTTGCTTTAGCACTTGGAAGTTCAATGGTTGGGACTGGCTGCGGGGGCCATCACTACTATCGTGTCTACGATCCCTACTATACCGACTACCATGTCTGGAACCATCAGGAAGAAGACAATTACCGTTCCTGGGCGCGCGATACCCATCATGATCCGAATCGTGACTTCCGCAAACTGCCTCCAGACGAGCAGAAGCAATATTGGACTTGGCGGCACAATCATGAAGATCGCGGCCAGCACTGATTCGCTCTGAATCGCTACCCTCCGGCGCGGCTGGGATGTTTATAACACCGACATTCAGCCGCAGCCTGCGAATCATGGAATTGCTGCTCTCGACACCTCTTGGCCGCTGTTCGAATGGCCTCCGTCCTCAACTGTTACAATTTTAGGTTGCCCACAATCCAGTCCAGTCGCACTCTGAACTATGGGAGTGCACTTGGCTGTTGGCAACCAGCGCCATGAAATGTCCTTTTTGCGGATTTGCTAATGACAAGGTGGTGGACTCTCGCGAAAGCAAGGAAGCGGAGTCGATTCGCCGCCGGCGCGAGTGTCTGAAATGCGGCAAGCGCTTCACCACCTACGAACGCATCGACGAAATTCCTTACATGGTGGTCAAGAAAGACGGGCGTCGCGAGAAATTTGACCGCCAAAAGGTGCTGAATGGATTGCTCCGGGCCTGCGAAAAACGTCCGGTTCCCATGGGTAAGCTCGAGCAGATCGTCAACGAAGCGGAATCGTTTGTCATCGATTCGCCGGAGCGGGAGCGGAAAACCAGCGAGATCGGTGAGTTGATCATGAGCCGTCTGCGCCGCTACGACAAAGTTGCCTACGTGCGGTTCGCTTCCGTCTACCTCGACTTCAAAGACGTGAAGGAATTCATGAATGAACTGAAGGACCTGGTCAAAACCAAATAGCACAAGCTCTCTGTGGGACGGTCGTTCGTACCGTCCCATTCACAACCTGCCGAAACCTCTGTTTCGCGGATACTGAGAAAACATTTCAGGAGACGAGATTCGCAAATGGCGCACAAAGTCACCCTTATTCCCGGCGACGGCATCGGCCCGGAAGTCACCAAGGCTACCGTCCGCATCCTCGAAGCCACCGGCGTGAAGTTCGAGTGGGAAACATTTGCTGTTGGTGCAGAAGCCTACGAGAAATCGGGCGAGTATATTCCCAAGGAAGTCATCGAATCGATCGAACGTACCCATGTGGCTCTCAAAGGACCGGTTACCACTCCGGTCGGTGGCGGATTTGCCAGCATCAACGTTGCCCTTCGCAAGAAGTTCGACCTTTACGCGAATTTCCGGCCCATCCGCAATCTGCCGCACATTCCTACACGCTATCCGGATGTCGATCTGATCATCGTCCGCGAGAACACCGAAAGCCTCTATTCGGGCCTTGAGCACGAGGTCGTCCCCGGGGTTATCGAGAGCCTGAAGATTATCACCGAGAAAGCCTCCACCCGTATCGCGAAATTCGCCTTTGAATACGCGCGCAAGAATAAGAGGAAGAAAGTTCATGCCATTCACAAAGCCAATATCATGAAGCTTTCTGATGGCCTCTTTCTGCGCTGCTGCCGAAACATCTCAAAGGACTTCCCCGACGTTACGTATGGCGAGCACATCGTCGACAATACCTGCATGCAGTTAGTAATGAATCCCTATCAATACGACATTCTGGTCATGGAAAATCTCTATGGCGACATCATCTCCGATCTTTGCGCCGCATTCGTTGGCGGCCTCGGATTTGTGCCCAGCGCCAATCTCGGCGATGAATGCGCCATCTTCGAAGCTGTTCACGGATCGGCTCCCGACATTGCAGGAAAGAATCTGGCGAACCCTACCGCATTGCTCCGGTCTGCATTGCTGATGGTGCGTCATCTCGGCGAACACGAATCATCCACGCAGATCCGCAATGCACTTGAGCGCGTCTATCGCCACAGAGACAAGCTCACTCGTGACGTCGGAGGCCTCGCCGGAACCTCAGAATTCGCTGATGCGGTCATCGAAGAAATGGAGAAAGAAAAGACCGGGGTTGCTGTGTCTTAGCTGAGTTTTGGGGAGCCCTTGAGGTCATGAGTAAAACACCTTCATTTGTAATTCTGCTTCTGCCCGTTCTGCTGCTGATTTCATCCTGTAACACGAACCAGTCCTCGAACACGGCAGCGCAACGGCAGGCATCCACGACGGCTACGTCCACGCCCATAGATCCAGCAACCGTAGCCAGCGTCAGCGGAACTATTAGGTTCGACGGCCCGGTGCCCGCACCAAAAAAGATCGACATGAGCCAGGACCCGGCCTGCACGGGTAGCAATCAAGGCGAGATGCTCGTCGTTTCCAACGGAAACCTGGCCAATGTCTTGGTGTACATAAAAGATGGTTTGGGAAACCGGACCTTCATGCCTCCATCGACTCCGGTCATCATTGATCAACGCGGATGCCGTTATCACCCCCACGTTCTCGCCGCCATGACTGGACAGACCATCCAGATCAGGAATGACGATGCCACTACCCACAATATCCATCCGATGCCCAAGCACAATCGCGAATGGAATATTTCCGAAACGACATCTTCCCCTGCAATTCAACAGCGCTTCGCCAACCAGGAAATCATGATGCCCATGAAGTGCAACCTGCACCCATGGATGCGGATGTATATCAACGTCGTTAGCAATCCATTCTTCGCAGTCACTGACTCTGCCGGTAAGTACGAAATCAACGGTTTGCCGCCCGGTACCTACACGCTTGCATTTGTCCACGAGAAGCTCGGTGAACTGGATCAGCAGATCACCTTAGCACCCAAGGAAAACAAAACGGTCGACGAAGCCTTCAAGTCCCCGAACGGAGATTAGTCCCTCTTCCGCTGCGCCACATCTTTGCTAAAATGACCTTTCGCGGAGCGAAATCCTCGCTCCATGAAGCACGGCAGCAGGTCGTCGCGCCAACCCCTCTCCGGGAGCACTACCCTGAAAGCCATCGAAACAACTTACAATCCACGGCATCACCGTTTCGCCGTCATTCTCGCGTGCTGGACCTTTCTTCTTATTGTTGCCGGTGCCCTGGTGACCAGCAACGACGCGGGGCTTTCGGTTCCCGACTGGCCAACTTCCTTCGGTTCCTGGTACAAAATCCCGAAACTTGTTGGCGGCGTTAAATTCGAGCACACGCACCGTATGATTGCGCAGGTTGCAGGCTTGCTCACCATCATCCTTGCCATCTGGACATGGAAGGTCGACAAGCGCCGCTGGATGCGAATCCTCGGACTGGTGGCCGTCGGTACCGTCGTCGTTCAGGGAGTTCTCGGCGGGTTGACGGTTCTCTTTTATCTGCCCCCGGCGGTCTCCTCGGCCCATGCAGCCGTGGCCCAAACTTTTTTCTGCATCGCCGTCGTGATGGCCATGTTCACGGGTCGCCAGTGGATTGAAGAACATCCGTGCGTCGAATTCGATGGACGCAAGCCAACCCTGTTCACTCTGACCCTGCTTTCGATTTTGGTGTTGTATGTGCAACTGCTGCTCGGAGCCATGTTCCGTCACCATGGCATGAGTTGGTGGCCCCACGTTCTGAACGCTGTCGTGGTCTCTTTCGTCCTGGCTTGGACCGCCATCCGCGCTCTCTCGATCTATTCGCATATTGAGGCTGTCCGCCGTCCCGCGATCCTGATGCTTTCTTTGTTGATCACTCAGCTTGGCCTCGGATTCCTCGCTTTTCAGACCCGAGTGGAATGGGGCAAAGACGCGGTGCAACCTGAACTTCCGATGGTCGTTTCCACCGTCGTTCACGTCGCCGTGGGCGCGCTACTGTTGGCCACGACTGTGGTTTTGGCGATTCAGGTATGGCGCCATGTTCCGGTCGCTTTCGAAGAGCGGGTGCCGCAGGCGCAGCGCGATGCATCCGTCGCGTAATGCGACTGGCTGCAAACTCTTGCTGCCTTAATGTCGTAAACTATTAGGAGCTAATTCCCGGGGAGTTCGCCCACTTGTCTTCCAGAATTTCTGCACTTGCTGATCTCAGTCCCGACACTGACGTCGTCGCCGGCGCGGCCGTAATTTCCGTGCAGAACATCGTGCACCGTTACGAGAGCCGCACCGCCTTGAACGGCGTCTCATTCGATGTTCGTCCCGCGGAGCTTTTCGGATTGCTCGGGCCCAACGGCAGCGGAAAAACGACGCTGTTCCGTATTCTTTCCACACTCATGGTCCCGACAGGAGGGCGCGCCCTTCTCATGGGCTTCGATGTCGCCCGCGAACCGGCTCAGCTTCGGCGCCGGATCGGCGTCGTGTTTCAGGCGCAGAGTGTCGATTCCAAACTCACTGCCTACGAAAATCTCTGGCATCAGGGACATCTCTACGGCCTCCGCGGCAGCACTCTTAGTCGGCGCATTGATGAAATCCTGGGGCGCGTGGGATTAGCCGATCGCGCCAAAGAGCGCGTGGAAACCTTCTCCGGCGGCATGCAGCGCCGCATCGAACTCGCCAAAGGATTGCTCCATCATCCCGGCGTTTTGCTGCTGGACGAACCCACCACCGGACTCGATCCCGGCGCCCGCCGCGACCTCTGGCAATATCTTCAGATCCTGCGGGATGAAGAACACGTATCGGTTCTCGTGACCACGCATTTGATGGAAGAAGCCGAGCGCTGCGATCGTCTTGCCATCATGAACGAGGGGAATCTGGTCGCGCTGGGGACTCCTGCCGAGTTGAAGAGCGAAATCGGCGGTGACGTCATCACGCTAGAAGCTTCACAGAACGCCGAGACCCTCGCCTCCCACATTCGCACCACATTCCGAGTTGAGACTACCGTGATCGAAAATCAGGTCCGCATGGAGCGCAAAGAAGGACACCGTTTTGTAACCGATGTCGTGGAAGCTTTCCCCGGCGAAATTCAGGCGATCTCTGTCAGCAAACCGGCCCTCGAAGACGTGTTCATTCACCGCACGGGACACAAATTCTGGACCGAAAACAACTCTCAGGAACCCGTCCCCGACGCGAAGAAGTCCAAACGAAAGTGAGATTGAAGTGGCAACTCAGACAACCGCATTAAGCCGTACGGCGAGCGTACCGGTATCCACGGGAGTTCTGCTCCCGGCCTTCACTTTGTGGTTGCGTGAAATCGTGCGCTTCTACCGCCAGACCACGCGCGTCATCGGCGTGCTTGCATCCCCGCTGGTTTTTTGGCTGGTCATCGGCTCGGGTTTCGGTACATCCTTCCACTCCAGCGATGCTCCCGGACAAAATGCCTATCTGGATTACTTCTACCCCGGCGCGCTGATCATGATTGTGCTCTTCACTTCGATTTTCACCATGATGTCCGTCATCGAAGACCGCAAGGAAGGATTCCTGCTCTCCGTGCTCGTCGCGCCAGTTCCCCGCTCTTCGATCGTTCTTGGCAAGGTCCTCGGAGGCACAACTCTCTCCGCCATTCAGGGCATGTTATTTCTCGTGTTCGCGCCCTTTGCGGGCATTCACGTAACCTTGACGCAGGTTCTGCTCGTCTTCGTGGTGGTGTTTCTCGTCTCATTCGCCCTCACGGCTCTTGGATTTGCCATCGCCTGGCCGCTCGATTCTTCGCAGGCATTCCACGGCATCGTGAATCTGTTCCTCATCCCGCTCTGGCTCGTTTCCGGCGCTCTGTTTCCGATGTCCGGCGCCTCGGGATGGATTCGCTGGCTGATGCGCATCAATCCTTTGACTTATGGCATCGATGCCCTCCGCATACTTCTTTATCCCGGCACCGAAACAACCTTTCCCTTGTCATCTTCGGTGGCAACTTTGGTCTTGTTCTCGCTGGTGATGTTTGGTCTTGCTTTCCTGATGGCAAATCGCCGCACCACGAGGCCCGCTGCTTGATCGCTGAACAGTACGCTTATTTCCCAGCTCTGAATGCCACGCTGAATGGCACCAGCGCCGCTCTGCTGCTGACCGGTCGATACTTCATTTCCAGGAAACGCATCCTCGCCCACCGCGCCTGCATGCTCGGCGCCGTCATCGCCTCAAGCCTCTTCCTGGGCTGCTATCTTTATTTCCACTACCACGTCGGCAACATCCTCTTTTTAGGCACGGGCTGGATTCGGCCGGTTTACTTCAGCATCCTGATCTCGCACATCTTGCTGGCAATCATAATTGTGCCTCTGGTCATTGTGACTTTGATCCGCGGCCTCGCCGGACGTTACCGCATGCATCGGGCCGTCGCGCGCTGGACATGGCCGCTCTGGATGTACGTCTCCATCACCGGGGTAGTCGTCTACTTCATGCTCTACCACTGGTTCCCGCACTCCTGAATCGTGCTTGGTTGTCCTCTGCTGTCGCGATGAGCCGCATTTCCGAAACGGAACTCCGCCGCCCAGTTTGTGTCCTGCCGCGCCTTTTTAGCACCTGCGATTCTGTTATAGTGAACCCCTGCGAGGAGCACTGCGATGGCAGGAAAAAGCGTCAACAAAGTCATTTTGATTGGAAATCTGGGGAAAGATCCGGAAGTAAAATACACACCCCAAGGCACACCCGTGGCAAAGCTTACCCTGGCCACGAACGAGCGCTTCAAAGACAAGAGTGGAGAATGGCAAGACCGCACCGAATGGCACAACGTCGTCCTATGGTCGCGTCTCGCCGAAATTGCCGGAGAATACTTGAAAAAGGGCGGCAAGGTTTACATCGAAGGACGCCTGCAAACCCGCTCGTGGGAAGACAAGCAGACGAGCCAGAAAAAATACATGACCGAAGTCGTGGCCAACGATCTGGTTCTGCTGGGCGGACGCGGCGAAGGCGGATCAGAGTCTGGTGGCAGTTCCCGCGGTGCGTCCGCCGGCGGAAACAACTTCGACCAGCGCGTCCCCGAACACGAGGCTGCCGGCTCCAGCCCCATCACCGACGAAGATATTCCCTTCTAATCCGTGGTTTTGTTGGAGTGTCCAGTTTGTCTTTGTAGGCCTGTCTCTGAGAGCTTCCGATCCATTGTCTGGTTGTGTGCGCAAGTCGCGTAGGCCGTAGGCCGGAGTGACTTGCGCACACAACCAAGGCGACCG
>DAIDGW010000028.1 GCA_027452245.1 Acidobacteriaceae bacterium | reverse complement strand
CCTGCGCTTCTTCTGCATTCCCTTATTCATGGCCAGGTGTTGCAGTTCGTTTTTCACGCGGCTGCGGATCTCCACCAGCTTGTGCCGATGCAGCACCAGCTGCCGCAAGTCGCGTTGCTCCCGGTCCGGCGCCCACAATCGCGGAAACCGTCCCTCCCCGGCCCCAGAAGAAATGGGTTGAATAAAAAACGGGGGACGGTCTCCGGATTTATCGGCGAGGAAATCGCTTTCCCGCTGCCTCGGATCCGGCTGGTTCCCGGAAGGGTTCCACAGCAATGCGCTCGTAACGCACTTCGAGCACGGTCAGGTTTTCGGTACCGCCCGGCAGGTGAACGACCACGCTATCACCCGCTGCCGACTTCATCAGGGCGCGGCCGAGCGGTGACACCCAACTGATGTGGTTGCGGCTGAGATCGACCTCGTCGGTGCCGACGATGCTGACCACTCGCTCCGCTCCTGCGGCATTGGCATAGCGCACGGTGGCTCCGAAGAATGCCTTGGTTGCCGCCTGCCCGGTTCGCGGAGCTTCGGGGTCGACTACTTCGGCGGCTTCGATTCGCTGGGCGAGAAAGCGAATCCGCCCATCGATCTGCCGCAGCCGCCGCTTGCCGTACCGGTAGTCGGCGTTGTCACTGCGGTCGCCGTTGCCGGCAGCCCAGGCCACCACCTCGGTCACCGCCGGACGTTCCCTGGTGAGCAGAAAGCGGTGCTCCTGTTTGAGGCGCTCGAGCCCGCTCCGCGTGATGTAGTTCTTGACTCGCGTCGCGGGTGCGTCGGCGGGTGGTTTTCTGGTAAAGCCTTTTCGCATCTTGTCGTCAAAAGTCCTTTGCAGTATCTATCGTAATCTGGAAGTGATCCGAAAACTTGGCGGCGGGACGGGAGGTACCCAGGGGGGAAATGGGTCCCCGGGGGAGTTTCTTTCGCTCCTTCGGAGCTTGATCATTATTTCCGTGCTGCCCCACGACTTGCGTCGTGGGCTGCAATCTTTCGCCGCTCTGCGGTTTTGGGCGGCGGCGTTCCCCGGGCTTGCCGGACATGTGGGTTGGTGAGGAGATCTTTCGCTCCGCCTGGAGAAAGCGGCTTCGCTCAAGATGACGCCGAAATTCGCCTGGGGACAACGGCTCCGCTCAAGATGACGCCGAAAATAGACATGAAGCCGCCCAAGCCGGTTGTGCGGGCAGAAGCAGGCGTCAAGGGTTTCAGTTACACGGTGTTCAGTTACGGGCGCGGGCTTTGAGCTTCGATGTCGCTTCGCCGGTGCGCGCGTCGAAGGTTTCGTTGGCCAAGGTCTGCTTGGGAATCCTTCGCAACTTACGCACCAGAGCGAGACGCTTGTAGGGATCTTTCTCGGTCATGGCATCGACGAACGTTTGCAGCCAGATATTCTCTTTGACTTCCATAATTTAGGCACCCCACCAACCGTCAAATCCGTGGGAAATTTAGGAATTAGTGCGAAGCATCAGTGCGCAACTTGCAATGCACGTCAACGCTGGATGTGACGATTGCTTCTTAATAGATAGATGCACCAGAGTGCCGCAAGTTGCTTGGCCGGCTATTTCGTGCCGGCCGGGGCCTGCTTCAAGCCGTCGGCCGCCTTCTGCAGTTCATCCACGGGGGAAGCATCCAGGTGGTAAAGCGTAGGATCGTTCTCCCGTTTGGCGATGTATCCGTCGCCAGACTTGGCGATCTCTACTTTATCGACGCGTTTGCTGTCATCCCAGGTTACCGTAGCCTGAATCTGAGGATTGGCGAAGCCGGAGTCGGGGAACTTATCGGCACTCAGGTCGCGAAGGCTGCCGAGTAGTTGATCTGTACTAGCCGGATCCATCTTCTTGCCGTTCTGCCACCAATCGTCTCCGCTACGCACCAGGTAATAGGCCTTGGAGCCGTCGTGTAACTCGATCTTATTCGGCTGGTTGTAGCCGAAGTCGAAAACCTTCTTGTTGCGAAAGTCGTCAACCTTCTTGTCGAGGGCTTTGGGCAGGTCCGAATTGATCTGGTAAGCTCCGGGAACCACGCTGGACTTGGCGTAGTAGTTGTCTTTGTCCTTGTGAATCTGAAGCTCCTGAGTGCCGGAGTCGGCGGTTATCTTTGCGGTTACTAGGGGCGTGCCGTGGGCAAAGCCGGAGTCGGCCGCCTTCTCGGAGGCATCCGGGCCGGTGAGGTTCATGCGAGCTTCGGTCAGTTGACGGGCCAGTTCGCCGACCTCGGTGCTGTCGGCGCGCATGGGCTTAGGCTTGAGGATCTGCCACTCGTCTTTGCTGCGGCCGAATTCGATAGTGCCATTCTTTCCGGTCAGCTCGATCTGACTAACTTTGTCGGGACTGATGGTGACCAGTTGCTTGTCGCGCAAGTCGTCGACGCCCTTGTCGATCTCGCCCTTGACGTAGGTGGCCACGGTGAAGACGCGGGGATCTCCGGCAAGCTGGGCGTAGACGGAATTTCCGGTGGGCGTGGTGTCGCCGAAGAGAACCTGTTGGGACTTGTTGCCTTTTTCGGTGACGTTGGCCTGGAAGGCCGCCGGGTCGAGGCCATAGCGCTTGAGATCGGAAGCCTTGTCTTCGACGACGCGCTGGGAATCGAGCGAGGAAAGCGAGCGCACCACACCGCTGACGGTGTCCTGATCGGCGGGGAGCGGCTTGGGATCGGTAATCTGCCAGGAACCTGAGCCGTTCTTATCGAGAACAATCGCCGGGGTGTCGGGTTTCTTCAGTTCGACCCGAGTGATCGAGCCCTGGTCGAGCTTCAAGATGGCCGGCGATGCGGCCGACGTATTGGCTTCAGCGGCCGGCTTGTGATGATCGGACCAGTAAAGAACACCGGCCAGAGCAAAGAAGACGATAGCTGCGAGAAGCAGTCCGCGAATTCTCATCATGCGATGTGGCGCGCCTCGAACGTGTCGAGAAGCCGCTTACCTCCTTTTCCACCAGACCATGACCCCGGCGATCACCACGACGAAGGGCAGGGCAAATTGGCTGACGGCACGCACCCAGGCGAGTTGTCCCTGAGTCATGGTGATGCGCTGGTTCTCCTGGGGTTTGGGACGAATGGAAATCAGATCTTCGTCGGAAGACAGCCAATTCACCGCGTTGAGAGCGAGATCGCTGTCGCCATTGAAATCAATGAATCGATTCGAAGCCCAGGTGGAACTTCCAATGACGACGAAGCGTCCCTGGGAATTTTCCTTGCCGGTGTTATACGTTCCCGCGGCCGCGAGGGTGAGCGGGCCTTTTTTGTTCTTAGGATTGTTGACGTTCACCGCTGGCGAACTCAGATTGTCGGTGGCCAGGCTGGTGCTGGAACTGTCGAACAGCTTCTGAACGCTTGTCTTGCCGGTATCCTTCACGTCGAGCGAACGAGCCAGCGGGAAGCCGGTGGCGGTGCCGCGCATGCTCTCGACGATCGGCTGCGAGGTGTAGCTGGTGACCAGCGCCACTTGCGGTCCCAGACCGGTGATCTGGCCGAGCGGGTTAAGGTCGACGATCAGATCTTTCTGAACGGTGACGCCCCAGCTTTGCAGAAGGCTGGTGAGCGCGTCGTTGTCGGCGATCTCGTCATGGGCGAGCTTCAGGGGAGGATCGAGCATGAAGAAGGCGCGTCCGCCATCTTCTACATATTTCTTGATGGCATCGACTTCAGGCTGCTCGTAGTTCTTGGTCGGGCCGGCAACCACCAAGGTCGTGCAGTCGGAGGGCACTTCTGCCTTGGTGAGAAGATCGACCGACCTGGTCTGATAGTCGTCTTTTCCGAGCAGTTCTTTGAACTTGGAAAGTCCATCGCGGGTGGAGTCGTCGATCTGGTGCTCGCCGCTGCCGGTAGTGAAGCAGACGGTGCGGGTGGTGCTCTTCAGATCGCGAATGAAGGCGCCGGTGATGCCTTCTTCGGTCATGTTCTTGGCGGTGTCTTTCTTGTCGCCGACCTGCACGACGGCGGTGCCGAATTCGCGAATTCCGTATTCGCGGGCCAGTTCAGGGTCTTTATCGGGATCGATGTATTTGACCTGGACCTTGGGAGAAAGATTGGCGTACTCCGTCAGCAGGTCTTTGCCCTCGCGGAAGCGGCCGCTCTGGTTGAAGTAGGTGATGGTGGCGTCCTGCTTGAGGCCTTTGACGATTTTGGCCGTCTGCTCCGACAAGCTGTATTGCTTGTTCGGAGTGGCGTCATAGGACTTGTTGTAGCGGTTGCCGAGAATGTTGGCGACCACGACCGCAGCAACGACGATGAGGACATAGATCGTGACGTAGGCGGCAAATTTTGTCTGTCTTGCTTTGATCCATTCGCTAGCCATTTAGGACCTCCACCGCAGGGATTCCATGGAACGGGCAGTGAAGAAGAGCCCCAGGAAAATCACCGTGACGTAATAAATTGCGTCTTTGGAATCAATGACCCCCCGGTAGAAGGATTCCGAGTGGGTTGCAATCGAGAGATAGGACAAGACCTGCGCCCAGGTGGAAGTGTCGTATCCGCTGACCCAGCCAAAGACAAAGAGCAGGAGACAAACTCCGAAAGTGACGGCACCGGCGATGATCTGATTCTTTGTCGTGGTGGAGATGAAGGTTCCGATTGCCAGCAGGGCGCCCGCCTGCAGTAGCAGCCCGAGATAGCCCACCAGAAGCGGCTTCCAGTCGGGATTGCCGTAGCGGAAGAGGAACGCGAAGTTGGCTGCGGTGAACAGCAGCAGGCAAACATAGAGCAGCAGGGCGGCGAGCCATTTTCCGAAGATGATTTCGCCGTCGCGGATGGGAGAGGTCGCCAGCAGTTCGATCGTGCCATTACGCTTTTCCTCGGCGAACAAGCGCATAGTGATGAGCGGAACGAAGAACAGATTGACGACGCTGACGTTCGCCAGCAGCGGGCGGATGATCCATTCGTTCAGGTTCATGGGGAAGGATTGTCCGCGCATCTGCATCTGGATGCTCTCGACGAGGAAGGCTGCGAGGGCGTTCCAAAAGAAGTAGCCAAAGATAAGGCCAAACATCGTCAGCAGGATGTAGGCGACGGGAGAGACGAAGTAGCTGCCGAGTTCTTTCCGGCAAATGATCCAGATGTTTCGCATTAAACGGGCTCCTTCACCGGCTCAGCTTCGATGGGTTTGAGTTCACTGCCGGTGAGTTGCAAGAAGACTTCTTCCAAACTCATTGCGGACGGCCGGAGTTCGTTGAGATCCCAGCCGGAATCGACGACGGCGCGGGCCAGATCGCCGCGGATGAATCCTTTCTGGCTTTCGACTTCAAACTGGGCGCGGCCATCGAGTTGCTGTTTGCAGACGACGCGGCTGACGCCGGAAATCTGCTCGAGCTTGCGTTGAACCATGGACGGTTCGACCGCGGCCTTGCGTCCCGCCACTTCGAGCACAACCGATTCGGCGCCGCGGGCACGCGCCTGCAGATTGCGGACGGAATCTGTGGCCACGAGTTTTCCCTTGTTGATGATGATGACCTGCTCGCAGGTCTGCTCAACTTCGGGGAGGATGTGCGTGCTCAGAATGATGGTGTGATCGCCAGCGAGATCCTTGATCAGGTCGCGGGTTTCGTTGATCTGCTTGGGATCGAGGCCGGCGGTGGGTTCGTCGAGAACGAGAACGTCAGGATTGTGAATGATGGCCTGGGCCAGTCCAACGCGCTGACGATAGCCTTTGGATAACTTTCCCAGTAGCTTGTTCTTGACGTCGGCGACGGAGCAGCGGCCGGTGACGTAATCAATGCGCTTGTCGAGATCGGCGCCGGACAGCCCTTTGAGCTTGCCGACGAAGCGAAGGTAGTCGCCGGTTTCCATTTCCAGATAGAGAGGGGGCGTTTCGGGGAGATAGCCGATGCGCTTTTTTACCTCCATGGGCTGCTCGAGAACGTCGAAGCCAGCGACGGTGGCTGTGCCTGAAGAGGGCGGCAGGAAGCAGGTCAAAATGCGCATGGTGGTGGTTTTGCCGGCGCCGTTGGGGCCGAGGAATCCGACGATTTGGCCTTTATCTACTTCGAAAGAAATGTGATCGACGGCGATCGTGCGCGCGTACCGCTTGGTTAAATCTTTAACTTTGATCATAGAAGTTTGGCAACAGCGAGATACTCAACTGTCGAACCCCATTACAACCTTGGAACTACGAGAGGTATTTCTATGTTAAAAACGCGAACTGGAGATGTCAATTTTACGGGAAAGTTTTTGAATAGTTTAAAGATATTAGAGATGGGCGGTGTCAGGGCAATTTCGGGCGGAAATGGGTCAATGTCGCCCCGATTTGCGGGTCAGGAAACCATGGTGACGATTTCCATGTCGCCGCGCTTTTCTTCGCAGTGAACGAGAACGGCTTCCTTGCGGCGCTCCAGGAGAAGATCGGCGGAGGACTTTCCGCAGCGCAGATCTTTGATGCAAAGCTGGGAGATGCCTTCGGGCAGGCAGGGACGATCGAAGATGATGCGGTTGCGCTCGGCCTGGATGGTGAGGCCAAGGCATGCTTCAAGGATGAGGAACGGAGCGGCTGCCGCCCAAACCTGCGGAGAGCAGGCGACGGGATAAAGGGTCGGTCCTTCTTTGGAGCGCCGTTCCACTCCACAGATCAGTTCGGGCAAGCGGTGGAGATCGACGACGCTGCTCAAATCCAGAAGAGAAATGAGAATTTTGCCTGCGGCCTGCTTATGGCCATAGCGGGCAAATCCGGAGGCGATGATGGAATTGTCATGCGGCCACACGGAGCCGTTGTGATAGGACAACGGATTGTAGCGAGATTCGGTGGCGGCGAGGGTGCGGATGCCCCAACCGGTAAAGAAATCGTTGCTGAGGAGGTTGTTGGCGACTTTCCCGGCGCGCTGCAGAGAGGCAATGCCGGTATAGAGGCAATGTCCGGCATTGGAGGCGCGGACGCGGCAGGGGCGCTTGCGGCCATCGAGGGCAAGGGCGTACATGGAGAGATCGTCGCACCAGAATTGCCTTTCGAATTTCTCGCGCAGTTCTTCGGCTTGCACTTCCAGGGTGCAGCAACGCTCTGCATCTCCCAGGACACGGCTGAGACGGGCGGCGGCTAACTTGGCGGCATAAACGTATCCTTGCACTTCGCAGAGGGCGATGGGGGGCTCGGCAATTTTGCCATCCGCGTAGAAAACGGAGTCGTTGGAGTCTTTCCAGCCTTGCTGGACGAGTCCTTTGCGGGCATGCTGAGCGTATTCGACAAAGCCATCGCCATCGACATCACCGTAGTCGTCGATCCAGCGGAGGGCGCGGCCGATGTTCGGCCATAACTTCTCAATCAGCGGGCGATCTGCGGTGCGCTCGTAGTAAGCGCCCGCGAGCATGATGAAGAGGGGCGTGGAATCGACGCTGCCGTAGTACTTGCCGAAGGGAACTTCTCCGAGATTGGCCATCTCGCCACGGCGCATCTCGTGCAGGATCTTGCCAGGTTCGGCGTCGGATTGAGGATCGACCTGGCTGGCCTGGGTCGAGGCCAGGAATTCCAGAACGCCTTTGGCGATGTTCGGGTTCAGCCAAAGCGTCTGCAAAGCGGCGACGATTCCGTCGCGGCCAAACACCGTACTGAACCAGGGCACGCCGGCGTAGGGATAGTTCGTCTCGGGATTGCCCACGATCATCATCTGGACGTCGGAGGTGGAACGGGCGATCCAATCGTTGAAGCGGGAGTTCATGCTGCTGATGCGGGGAAATTCTCCGGAGATATCGGATAGTTCCTGGCGGGCCGGGGCGATGGCTTCGGAATATCCGGGAAAGTGCTCGGAGCGCCTGCCGTGGCAAGAAACCTGGAACTGGAGCGACAGGTGATCTTTGGGGCGCAAAGCCAGTTCATAGTTCATCTCGGTAGCTGAGCTATGAATCGGCTGAAGGTCGGACTCGATCAGCGTATGGCGGGTCACGTGGTCGAGACCTTCATAGGTGATCAGCACGGATTGCTGCTGGACCTCCTCGTCCAGTCGGCGGCCCTTGCGCTCACGGGTTGTACCACGAACTTCAAAGATGTCGGCGAAATCGGCGTCGAAGGTGATGTGAACTGGAATGTCGAGTTCTTCGAGGCCGTGATTGACGAAATAGATTTTCTCGAAACATTCGTCCTTCCAGAGGAAACGCGAGCGCAGGATGTGCAAGGTTCCGCGATGAATGGCGATCTTTCCGTCAGTATGAACATCGAGATTGGCCAGATCGGCGGTGAAAATAAAGTTGTCGGCGGCGACAGTCGAGCTCAGTAATAGAGGCCGCGCATTCCATAAATTCAGCGAGAGCTCGGAGAGATGGCGCGTGCCTCGATAGAAGAGCCCTTGCTCTCCCAGTCCGGAAGTCTGTACATCTCCGAGGCGATCGAAGACGAAAAATGTCTTTCCGTATTTGAGTACCCGTGCCCGGTCATCGGCCGGAGACGAAGTGGTCGCTATGTAGTACTGCTGGGAGACTCCAATTCCAGCCACTTAAGATCTCCTTCCTCAACGGTCATGGGCATTGATTCGGGATCGACGAGGTGCTTGTAAATTTTGAGATAGTCGCGCGCCATGCGCTCATCGGTGAAATGCAGTTCGAAGTATTTTCGGCAGGACTTGCGATCCAGTTCGCCGATTTGCTTCACGGCTTCAACGGCCTGATCGATATTGTGTACCAGAAAGCCTGCCGTGCCGTCGGGAATGATTTCGGGGACCGAACCAGACGGGTACGCGATCACCGGAGTGCCACAAGCCATGGCTTCGATCATCACCAGTCCAAAGGGTTCAGGCCAGCAGATGGGAAACAGCAGCGCGGCCGCATTGCCGAGGAAGCTGTTCTTTTCCGAATGGCCGATTTCACCGATAAATTCGATCAAGGGATGATCGAGCAGGGGAGAGATGATCTTCTCAAAATATTCCCGATCGGCGCGGTCGACTTTCGCGGCAATTTTCAATGTGATGCCGGAGCGGATGGCGATCTGAATGGCCTGATCCAGGCCTTTTTCCGGGGAGACACGTCCGAGGAAGGCGAGATATTGGCCGGGTTCCGCGTAAAACGAAAGCGAGTTGGCAGGCAGACCGTGATGGACGGTTCCGAACCAGTTGACCCAGGGCAAGGGCTTTCGCTGGGCGTTCGAAATGGAGATCAGGGGTGTGTCGGTGAATTCCTTATAGAGGGGAACAAGATCCGGAATATCAAGACGTCCGTGCAAAGTGGTGACGCAAGGAACGTGTTCCCTGCGGCTGAGAGCAAAATGGAAGTAATCGATATGAAAATGGATGAGATCAAAATGCCGGGCGTGGTTGAAGACTGTTTCCGCCAGCAACACGTGCTGGGCCACCGGATCGACGCAATCGGGGTTCAGGCGCAAGGCTTTTTTAGAAGCAGGGAAGAGGCGAGCGTTGGTCACGGAATCGCCGCTGGCGAACAATGTCACGTCGTGTCCCAGCGCTACCAGTTGTTCGGTCAGCCAGGAGACGACCCGTTCTGTGCCTCCGTAAAGACGAGGGGGGACGCTTTCGTGAAGCGGAGCGACTTGAGCAATCCTCATGCGTACTTTCCTCCTATCCGATACTTCGAGAGGCGAAAAGACTGGTCAGCTTATGCCCAGAGGATGTCGATCTGGTTATGAGGTCAAGCCGACCGTTGCAACGAGTGCCTGAGGTAGAACCTGCAACTTCCTCCGCCAATCCCAGAGTAATGTCATCCGTGCATGTTCTGTATCAGGTACAGGCTGTAGCGTGGGGGGCGAAATACTTTGCGGATGCAAAACCGCGGGAGTGCCTTAGCTCACCGCTAAATGTGATCGGGGTCACACACCTTTTAAAGGATGTTGATCATAATCACATTCAGTTCTGGTCGATTGCCGTTTCTGAAAGGCGACCCCGTGGCAAAAGGTACGGTTCATATTGTTGTCGAGCGCTGCAAGGCCTGTGGATTTTGCGTTGAGTTTTGTCCAACCCACGTTCTGGCGCTCTCGTCGGCATTTAATTCCAAGGGTTATCACCCTCCCCACGTCATTCATCCCGAGAATTGCAGCGGGTGTGATTTGTGTGGAATGTACTGTCCGGACTTCGCGATTTATAGCAAGAAGGTAAATACAGGAGGTGGCAAGTGAAGGCCGATCCTCGCGGAGTACTGACGGGAGTGCATTTCATCGATGGCGATCATGCCTGCTGCGAAGGGGCGCTGGCGGCCGGTGCGCGGTTTGCCGCCGGATATCCCATTACTCCCTCGACCGAGGTGGTGGAACGATTCGCGTCCCGCGTGCCGACGGTAGGGGGGACATTCATCCAGATGGAAGATGAATTAGCCGCTTCGATCGCGCTGCAAGGCGCGGTGTGGGGCGGAGCCAAGGCGTTCACGGTGACCTCAGGCCCGGGCTTCTCGCTGATGATGGAGCACATCGGGTATGCGGCGATGACAGAGACGCCCTGTGTCTTTGTGAACGTGCAACGCGGCGGGCCGTCGACCGGATTGCCTACCCTCCCGGCGCAGGCCGACATGATGCAGGCGCGCTGGGGATCGCACGGGGATTATGAAGTGATCGCACTGTGCCCCAATTCTCCGCAGGAGTGCTTCGATCTAACCATCAAGGCATTCAATCTGGCGGAAGAATTCCGCGTACCCGTCATGTTCATGATGGATGAGGTGGTCGGCCACATGACGGAAAAAGTTGTAATTCCGGCGGCGGACGAGATCGAGGTCGTACCGCGGAAGCATACGCACAAATCCACGAAAGAGTATCTGCCGTATCAGACGAACGGAAATCCTGTTCCGGAGATGGCACATGCGGGGGAAGGATACAACTTCCATGTAACGGGATTGACGCACGACGAGCGCGGATATCCGAATATGACGCCGCAGACGCAAGACAAACTGGTGCGGCGGCTGCAGAGCAAGGTTCGGGCCGCGACCGACCGGATCGCCATGTTCGAAGAGGAACATCTTGGGGATGCCGAGGTGGCGGTGGTTTCTTACGGGATCACCTCGCGGGTTGCGCAGCGCGCCGTTGACCTGGCACGGCAGCGGGGCGTGAAGGTGGGCAAGCTGCGGCTGATCACGGCCTGGCCCTTCCCGGAAAACAAAATCAAAGAAGTTGCTTCCCGCGTAAAGGCGCTGGTTGTTCCGGAACTGAACCTTGGACAGATGGTGCGGGAAGTTGAGCGCGCCGCTGGAGGCCAGGCAAAGACATTTGCCGTGTCGCACGCGGGCGGCGGAGTACACGATCCGCAAGAGATCCTCAGGGTGATTGAAGAGGCCAATCAATGCCGGTAGATGAAACTGTGAATCCCGTAGAACCGTTTTTACGCAGCGACCGCATGCCGCACATCTGGTGCCCGGGATGCGGCATTGGAACCACCGTCAACTGCTTTGCGCGGGCGCTGATCGAATCGAAAATCGACCTGCAATCGCTCGCTCTGGTTTCGGGGATTGGCTGCACCGGGCGGGTGGCGGGATATGTGAAGCTTGATTCTTTCCACACCACGCATGGCCGGGCGATCCCGTTTGCCACGGGATTGAAGTTGGCGAATCCAAAATTGAATGTGGTGGTTTACTCGGGCGACGGGGATCTGGCCGCGATCGGGGGAAACCACCTGATTCATGCGGCGCGGCGCAACATCGATCTGAAAGTCATCTGCGTGAACAACCTGATCTATGCGATGACGGGAGGCCAGACGGCTCCCACAACCCCGGGGCACGCGACGACGTCGACGAATCCTTATGGGACGTTTGAGCCGGCGTTCAACCTGCCGCATCTGGTGGAGGCGGCGGGTGCGGTGTACATCGCGCGCTGGACGACGTTCCACGTGCGCCAGTTGGCCCGCTCGATGAGCGAGGCTTTCAGCAAGAAAGGGTTTTCGTTTATCGAAGTGATTTCGCCCTGTCCGACGCTGTATCAACGGCGCAACAAGATGGGCGACGGGCTCGACACGATGAAGTACTACAAAGAGAAGAGCAAGACGCGTCACGGAGCGCCGACGAACGAGGTCGGGCTGACGCTGAATGGAGAGATCGTTGTCGGAAAGTTTGTGGATCGCGATCGGCCGGACTACGAGGCGATGATGCGGGGGCAGTACGTCGAGGCGCTGGGCGATCGCTACGTCGAGTGCGGGGAGATGGTATGCAGCTAAGTGAGATTCGTATCGCGGGATTCGGCGGGCAGGGAGTGATCTTGTCGGCCATCGTCCTCGGGAAGGCGGCGTCGATTTACCAGGGTGCGTTTGCCACGATGACGCAGAATTTCGGTCCGGAGGCGCGCGGCGGAGCGTGCAGCGCACAACTTGTTCTTTCCGACTCACCCGTACTTTATCCATATGTGACGCGTCCCGACATATTGGTGGTGATTTCGCAGGAGGCCTATAACAAATTCGGACCGGAGTTGAAAGACGGCGGGACGCTGATTGTGGAGCAGGACCTGGTGCGGGTTTCGCACATTAAGGAAGGGATCAAAGTCTTCAGCATACCGGCGACGCGCTTCGCCGAAGAGCTGGGCAAGCGCATGGTGCTCAATTCCGTGATGGTGGGATTCTTCACGGCAATCACGCACTTGCTGACGCCCGAGGCGGTTCGCGATGCCGTGGCCGATTCGGTGCCGGCCAACTTCCGGGAACTCAATCTCAAGGCATTTGAGAAAGGGCTGGAGTACGGAAATGGCGTTCTGATCAACTCGCCCGAGTTGAGGGGATTCGAAGCGGCAGCGGTGGTGGAAGAGTAGGTCAACTCCCAGTGCAGAGTGCGGCGCCGCCGGCAATACCGGCATCGGCTCCGTAGTGCGCGAGGACGAGCGGAATCTCTGCGCTGCGCGGATTGACGCTCCACGCCGGGAGCTTTTCGTGGATGCCCGCGAAAAACGGGTTTAACATCGCCGCCACGCCGCCGCCAACTACGATTACATCAGGATCAAGAACGTCGATGATGTTTCCCATCCAGATAGCCAGAAGATCGGCGGTCTCCTGAAGGATCTCGCGCGCGAGAGGATCTCCCGCCGCGAAGGCTTGGCCTACCATTTCGCTGGTGACTGACTCAATTTTTCCATTGGCAAGATCGAGAATCGCGGAGGTCTGAGAGCGGCTGTTTGCGATTGTGGTGCGGGCCCTGGAAGCGATTGCGGGTCCGGCGGCGAGGGCCTCGATGCATCCGCGTTTACCGCAGGCACAGCGCGGGCCGTTGTAGTCGATGGTGACGTGTCCGCCTTCGCCGGCCGAGCCGGTGTTTCCATGGTAGATCTGGCCGTCGAGAACGATGCCGGTTCCGATGCCGGTGCCGATGGTGGCATAGAAAACATAGCGATATCCGCGGGCCGCTCCCCATTTGGTTTCGGCAAGAGCGGCAGCGTTGGCATCGTTGTCGACGCGGACAGGAATTTTGTAGGCCTGGGCTGCACGTTCGGCGAGAGGAAAATTCCGCCAGCAGGGAAGGTTGGGCGGATTGAGCACGACTCCCGATCGCGGATCGAGCGGGCCGGGGGCGCAGATGCCGATACCACGGATTTCCTCCGGTTGGCCGCGCTGCTTCTGCAATGCTCCGATTGCGTTCACGACCGCGTCGAATGCAGCGTCAGGCCCGGCATGCGTGATCATGGGCGCGCGCAGCTGAGCGAGGATTTGGCCGGCGGTATTGACGAGGCCGACAGCAACCTTAGTGCCACCGATATCGACGCCGATCACGGCCGCGTTGTGCCTCGTCCCGCTCACGATCAATGCCCGGCCGGAGAGAATTGAACGTCAACAGTTTTGATTTCATATGGCGTGGTGTGCAGCGTGATTGTGTTGTTCTCGACCGGAACGCCGGCTGTTCGCTTTTCCATCAGATTGGTTTCGGCAGCCGAAGCCGCACCGGGAGGAAGCTGCAGCTTGACCTGCGAATCTTTTCCCGCCCACTCGTAATAGCGCAAAATGAGGGAATTGTCGTCCTCGGATTTCTTCACGGCAGTGATGACGATGTTGTCCGCGGGAGTAGTTACGAATGAGTGCTCGGGCGGCAACGATCCTTCATGTTTTCCGGCTGGGACCGCGACGAGCCCGTAGTTCAGGTCGTAACCCTGGCGGACTGTGAAGGCCTGTTTCCAATCGCCGCCGTGGGGATACATGGAATAGATGAACTCGTGATGGCCTTCATCGGCGTGGGGATCGGGCCATTCCGGGGAACGCAGCAGCGACAGCCGCAGAACGTTGCCTTTGCCGTCGTAACCATATTTTGAGTTGTTCAACAGGCTGAAGCCGTGAGTGGCATCGGAGATGTCGGCCCAGCGCAGCGCCGGAACCTCAAATTGCGCCTGCTCGGCGGGAGTGTTACGGGTCGTAGGACGTTGGACGGAGCCGTAGGGAATTTCATACGTCGCTTTTGTGCTCCGCGCGCTGACTGGGAACGCGACCTTGAGCAAGATATGTTTTTCATGCCATTCGGCCTGCATTTTCACGTCGACTCGCGGCACTCCTTCATAGACGGTGATGTCGCGAACGAAGGTGGAATTCTGGAAATGGTTCTTGACGCGGATCACGGCTCGCAGCGGGCCGCTTTCCACGAGCTTGACTTCGTCGGCCTGAAGCAGATCCCAATGCTGCTTTTCGAAGTCGGCATCGATGTTCCATGCGTCCCAGCGCTTGGGCTTGTCGACGAATGTCTGCAGCAGGTTGCCGCAGGTGAAATTCTTCGGCCCGCCGGTATCGGTTTCCGCCGGAGCAAGCGATTCGGTGGAGCTGCGCTTGTCGAACAGGCTGGTCACGCATCCATTCTTTGGATCGATCTTCATCCGGACAAATTCGTTTTCAAGCGAATCTGCGGTTGCTTTCAGCGTGGAGTGGACGCTGGGCTGCCTTGTTGCCGCGCGCACGAAGTAGGTTTGATATCCCATGGCCGGAGCGCTGGCCTGCAGCAGGAAGCGCACACGATGGGTCTCTTTGTCGATGGAGAGCAGCTGCGATGCGGCGGGCTTGCCCCTGGAATCGACAACTTCAATGGCGGAAACCGGGCTGGGCAATTGTGCCTCGGCTTCAATCACTTCGCTGCGCGGCCACGACATGGTATTGAAAATCACCAGCGGGACGCCGTTTCCCTCGGTATTGATGTGAGCGTTGATTTCAGCGAGTGCGCCGTGAGAAACCTGTCCGGCCATGCGCTCCACATTTTCCAGATTGCGCCTGGCGTCGAGGTAATTCACCGCGATCCCCGAACCGGGCATGATGTCGTGGAAGTGATCGAAGAGCAGTTTCTTCCAGGCTGATTCCATTTCGTCCTGGGGATACGGACGGCCGAATAATGTGGCGAACGAAGCGAATTTTTCGGCATTCAGCATGGATTCTTCGGCGTGGCGAATGCGCCGCTTGGTTTCGGATTGAGTGGTGAACACGCCACGGTGATATTGGAAATAGAGTTCGCCGTCCCAGGTAGGAACCTGCATGCTGGGCAGTTTCTTTTCGAGATCGTTGAAGAAGTCACGGGCGAAACTGAACTCGAGTTTGGGAAAGACGGTGGCGGGTTGCTGCAGCTGGACGGCATTGTCGAGCATCACGCGGGTTGGGCCGCCGCCGTGATCGCCGACGCCGTAGAGGTGCATCATCTCCGGCGAGCCGGTCAATTTTGGACCGTAGATGGATGGCATCCAGATGGAAAGATCTTTGCCCAGGCTTTCGGCGTCGATGCCTCCGGCGTAGTCGTGGGGGAAATACGTGAGCAGCTTGCTGCCATCCGGCGACTGCCACCAGAAAAGTTTGTAGGGGAAGGTGGTGAATTCGTGCGCCCAGAGAAGTTTCTGGGTCACGAAATAGTCCATGCCGGACTTCTTGTAGATTTGCGGCAGTTGCCAGTTGTAGCCGAACGAGTCTGGGTTCCAGCCGATCCTGACGTCGACGCCGAAAGTTTTCTGGAAATACTGTTTGCCCACCAGAATCTGGCGGACCAGAGACTCACCGGCCGGCATGTTGAGGTCCGGTTCAACCCACATGCCGCCGATCACTTCCCAGCGGCCTTCTTTTACCCGTTGCTGAATTTGCGCGAAGAGGTCGGGATACTTTTCCTGCATCCATTCGTAGGTTCGCGCCGACGACATGGTGAATTTGAAGTCGGGATATTCGCGCATCAGGTCGAGCACACTCTGAAAGGTGTTGCGGACGACTTCAACGGTTTCGGTCCAGGGCCAGAGCCACGCCATGTCGATATGCGAGTTGCCCACGGCGCGGATGGTGAATTGCTGCAGCCACGGTTTGAGCCCTTCGAGCTTCGCGTGGGCATTCTGCAAGGACGCATCGAATCCCACCTGATCGCCTTTGTCGAGCGGAGAGAAGTCGATGGCTTTCACCGCCGCATCGAGTTCCTGCTCGCGCTGTTCCTTTCCATCGGCGTAAGCGGCGATGAGCGGGCGAGCCGCCAGAATTTCCATGCGCAGCAACGAGGGGTCGGGCCGGCTTGCAGGTGGTTGGATCTGCAACATGCTGTGGAAGAATTCGACCTGCTCATCGTCGGTGGGAACCACGCGCGCGGCCAGGAGAAACTTCTGGCCGGGTTGCGCATTGTCGGTGAGCATGATGGGCAGAATGTCGTCGTCATCGCCGCGATACAGAATCGCGCCATTGGAGAAGACGGTGATCATGAGCGTGTCGGGGCTGCCGAAGCGCAGATCGAGCATGACTTTCGAACCCTGAGTTGCGTAGCCGTTGATCTTTTCGGGAATGACGATCCAGCGGCGGAAATCGCGCGTCCCCTTCCAGTGCTCTTCGTTCGCATTCTCTCCGCCGGGTCCGGAAACATTTTTCACCTGGAAGGTTTGCCAATCCGCATCGCTGACGCGCGGGTCTTCAGGATGAGGAACATCGGCGTGGAATCGCCAGTCGGCCTCGGGTTGCTGCAAGACAGACTCCAGGCGATCGAGAGTCGGCTTATAGGGGTCCGAGGGTGCGCTCTGGGTTTGAGCAACCGCGGCTGACAGAGAGAAAAGGGCTACAGAGCAAAGGAAGGAAAGGGCAGGAACGCGCTTCAAATTGCCACCTCGCAAACGACACTGGGCAGTGGAGTTATGAATTGCAAACAGGGAAGGGTATCACTAACCGGCGGCGGTTGACCAAGGCGGAATTCGGATTGCCGCTGGGGCGAGTTACGCGCTTTCCGCTTTCTTTGCGTTGTCAGACATTTGCCGTAAGAGATTGATGAAGGCGGTTGTGGCGACCGAAAGGGTGCGGTCGCGACGGTAGGCGAGTCCGAGTTCGCGAAACAGGTCTGCGTCTTCAATGTCGACAAGTTTGACGCGGCCGGATTCGACTTCGTCGCGCGCGAACGACGCGCTGATGAGCGAGGCACCCAGGTTGGCGGCGACAAAACTCTTGATCATGCCGATGCTGGGGAGTTCCATGCGAATCTGCAATTCCGAACTGAACGGGCGGAATAGCTTATCGAGGATTCGGCGAGTGTGGCCGGTCTTGGGAAACAGCAACGGTTGCTTGACGATGTCGCGAACGGCGACCGTCTTGTGTTTTGCCAGCGGGCTTTTCGGATGGACCATCAGCATGAGCCGGTCGCGAAAAATGGGATAGATTTTCAGGCTGGGATTCTGCACCGGCAGCGTAAGCACCGCGACATCGACCGCTCCGTTTTCGAGTTTCTCAGTGATTTTGTAGCTGAAGTTGCGGTAGATATTGATTTGCACCTGCGGATAGCGCCGGCAATACTCGGCAAAAACTTCGGGCAAAACATACAGGCAAGTCGCCTCGTTGGCTCCGACCTTCAACGTTCCGCGCGGGGTGCCGCTATGGTCGGCGACGGCCATCAGCGATTCGTCCCGCAGGTTCTTCAGGCGCTGCGCATAATCGTAGAAAACCTGTCCTGCGGGCGTGAGCTTCACGGTCTTGCCGGAGCGGTCGAGCAACCGGTCGCCATATTCCTGCTCGAGTTGCCGGATCTGCGCGCTGACTGCAGATTGCGAACGAAACACTTTCTCGCCAGCGCGAGAGAAGCTGCTCTGCCTGGCCACTTCCAGAAAGGTGATGAGCTGATCGAAGTCCATTGTCGTGAATGCGAGGATTATAGCGGACGATAAGGAAGACCGCGTAAATTCTGCGTGGTGTGCATGCTTAATCCATTCCTGAAATTTGCATCCGGCTGATCAAAATTCTGAATTGTACTTGCGGCGAATCTCACAGTATTAAAGAGAGCACCGATCTCGCACCGCTCCACTTGATGATGCGGATGACCCTGGGATATCCAACTTCGGAAGTCCTATACGCAACGACAGGAAAAACAGCCTGCTTTGACATCATCGGACTCAACTCGCGGACTGCCGCCTGTCCAAGGACTCTACCATCCGGCGCAGGAGCATGACGCCTGCGGCATCGGCTTTGTAGCCAGCGTTCGCGGGGAAAAAAGTCACGACATCATTGCCAAAGGAATTCAGGTTCTTCTCAATCTGGCGCACCGGGGCGCCTGTGGCTGCGATTCCGAGACCGGCGACGGCGCCGGCATCCTGATTCAAATTCCGCACAGGTTTTTTGCGAGGGAGTGCGCGGCTATCGGCTTTAGCCTTCCCGCTGCAGGCAAGTACGCGGCCGGCATGACTTTCCTGCCGGTCGAGAAGCATCCGCGGCTGCAATGCGAAGGAATTTTCGAGCGGATCGTGCGCGAAGAGGGCCTGAGGGTGCTGGGCTGGCGCGATACACCGACCTTTCCCGCGGCGATTGGGCGGGTGGCGCGCGGCTCCCAACCTTATATGCAGCAGATTTTCATCGCGTGTCCCGAGGGAATGGATGAAGATGCCTTCGAGCGCAAGCTTTACGTCGTGCGCAAGCGCGCGGAAAACGAAGTCCGCGAATCGGGAATGGAAGATGCAGAAACGTTTTATATTGCATCGCTTTCCTGCCGAACGATGGTTTACAAGGGACTTCTGCTCGCGCCGCAAATTGCGAATTTCTACCGAGAACTCTCCGACCCGGATGTGACCAGCGCGTTGTGCCTTGTGCATCAGCGGTTCTCGACCAACACGTTTCCCAGTTGGCAGCGCGCGCATCCTTACCGTTACGTCGCACACAATGGCGAGATCAACACTCTGCGCGGGAATGTGAATTGGATGTACGCCCGCCAGTCTCTGCTGGAATCTCCGCTATTCGGAGAGGACATCAAGAAACTGTTCCCGATCATCGCGCCCGATGGCAGCGATTCCGCAAACTTTGACAACGTTGTCGAATTGCTGTTGCAAGGCGGACGCAGCCTGCCGCATGTAATGGCGATGCTGATCCCGGAGGCCTGGGCCGCCAATCCGCACATGAAGCCGGAGAAGCGCGCGTTCTACGAATATCACGCGTCGATCATGGAGCCTTGGGACGGGCCGGCGGCGATTGCTTTCACCGATGGACGGGTGATTGGCGCCACGCTTGACCGCAATGGACTGCGTCCCGGACGGTATGTTGTTACAAACGACGATCTGGTTGTGATGGCATCGGAAGCGGGCGTGCTCGATATTCCCGCCGAGCAGATTAAGACGAAGGGACGGCTTCAGCCGGGGAAGATGTTTCTGGTCGATACGGTCGAGGGCCGGATCGTTTCCGATAAGGAGATCAAGCAGAAGCTGGCTGCGCGCCAGCCTTATGCCCAGTGGATCGAAGAGAATCAGATCACGCTGGATCAGATTCCCGAGCCCGCGCGCATGCATCATCCCGATCGCGAGACGCTTCTCCGGCGGCAGCGCGCATTCGGCTATAGCGATGAAGACCTGAAGATGATTCTCGGCCCCATGGCCGCCAAAGGCGAAGAGCCGGTCGGATCGATGGGAACCGATACGCCGCTGGCGTGCTTGTCGGATCGTCCGCAGCCGCTGTTCAACTATTTCAAACAGCTCTTCGCGCAGGTTACGAATCCTCCCATCGATCCGATCCGCGAAGAGATGGTGATGTCGCTGTTCAGCTATATCGGATGTGAGCGCAATATTCTGAGCGAAGCGGCGGAAAACTGCCACATACTGCGGCTGCCGCATCCGCTGCTCACCAACCGCGATCTGGAAAAACTCCGCCGGGTTTCGAACCGCGACCTGCTGGCGACGACGCTGTCTACGCTGTTTCGAGTGGTGGAAGGGGAAGCCGGATTGCGGCGCGCCCTTCATGAACTGTGTCTGCGCGCCTCGCAGGCTGTCACGGCCGGATACACGCTGCTCATTCTTTCCGATCGCGGTGTGGACAAGGACTACGCGCCGATTCCGAGTCTGCTGGCCTTGGCTGCCGTGCACAATTTGCTGGTTCGGGAAGAGACTCGCACGCAGGTGGCCCTGATCACCGAGTCGGGCGAGCCGCGCGAAGTGATGCATTTCGCTCTGCTGTGCGGTTACGGAGCGAGCGCGATCAATCCTTATCTCGCCCTGGAGACGGTCGAGAATCTTGCCTGGCGCGGTGAACTGAGCGGCAGCATCACGCCGGAAATTGCGACGAGGCAATTTATCAGAGCCGTGAATAAGGGATTGCTGAAGACGTTCTCGAAGATGGGAATTTCCACTCTGCAGAGTTATCAGGGGGCGCAGGTCTTCGAGGCAATTGGCCTGAACAAAGAATTGATTGACGCCTATTTTTCGGGAACAACCTCGCGGCTGGAGGGCGTTGGACTGGAAGTTCTCTGCCGCGAGGCGCAGGTGAAGCATGAGTACGCGTTCGCTCCGCTGAGTGAATCGGAGACCGAACTCACCGTGGGCGGGAATTATCATCAGCGCACGAATGGCGAATATCACCTGCTGAATCCGCTGACCATGAGCAAGCTGCAGCAGGCAGTCCGGCAAGAGAACTTCAAGACGTTCGAGGAATACACCGCGCTGATCGACAAGCAGAGCAGCCAACTCGCAACCCTGCGCGGGCTGATGAAACTGAAAATCTCTGCAAGCCCGGTTTCGATCGAGGAAGTCGAGTCTGCCCAAGAGATCGTCAAGCGCTTCACCACCGGCGCGATGTCGTTCGGATCGATCAGCAAAGAGGCTCACGAAACCCTGGCCATCGCGATGAACCGTATCGGCGGGAAATCCAATACCGGCGAAGGCGGAGAAGACGAAGAGCGCTTCCAGCGCGATGGCAATGGCGATTTGCGGCGCAGCGCCGTGAAGCAGGTCGCTTCGGCGCGCTTCGGGGTCACCGCGAACTATCTGGTCAATGCCGACGAGCTTCAGATCAAGATGGCGCAAGGCGCGAAACCCGGCGAGGGCGGCCAGCTTCCCGGGCACAAAGTGGACGAAGTTATCGCGCGTTTGCGCCACTCGATTCCCGGAGTCGGGTTGATTTCTCCGCCTCCGCATCACGACATCTACTCGATTGAAGATCTGGCGCAGCTGATCTATGACCTGAAGAACGTCAATCCGAAAGCGCGCATCGCGGTGAAGCTTGTCGCCGAGATCGGCGTGGGCACGGTCGCTGCCGGCGTAGCGAAGGCGCATGCCGATGTCGTCCTGATCAGCGGAGACAACGGCGGCACCGGCGCTTCGCCTTTGAGTTCGATCAAACATGCGGGAGTTCCCTGGGAACTCGGTCTGGCCGAGACGCAACAGGTTCTTCTGTTGAACGATCTCCGCAGCCGCATTCGGGTGCAGACCGACGGCAAGTTGCAGACCGGACGCGATGTGGTCATTGCGGCGCTGCTTGGCGCCGAAGAATTCGGTTTCGCCACCACGCCGCTGATCGCGATGGGATGCGTGATGATGCGCAAGTGCCATCTCAACACTTGTTCGGTCGGCATTGCCACGCAGGATCCAGCATTGCGGAAGAAATTCCAGGGGCAGCCCGAGCACGTTATCAATTTCTTTTTTTTCATCGCCGAACAAGTTCGGCAATACATGGCGCAGCTGGGATTCCGCACCGTCGATGAGATGGTCGGACGCACCGACATGCTGGAAGCCGACGCGGCGATCGATCACTGGAAGGCCCGTGGTATCGATCTTTCTTCTCTCCTCTACACGCCGCCTGTTCCATCGCGCGTGGCTCGCAGATGTATGCACGCGCAAGATCACGGTCTGGAGCAGGCGCTCGATCATCGGCTCATCGCGCAAGTCTCGGGGACGTTGGAAACTCTGGCTCCGGTTGAAATCGAGTTGCCGATTCGCAATGTGCACCGTTCCGTCGGAAGCATGCTGAGCGGTCAGATCGCCCGCCGATGTGGGTCTGCTGGATTGCCGGACGACACGGTCCGCGTTGGCTTTACGGGATCGGCAGGGCAAAGTTTCGGGGCCTTTCTGGCCAAAGGCGTCACCCTCACGCTTGAGGGCGAGGCTAATGACTATCTGGGAAAGGGGCTGTCGGGAGGAAAGATCGTTGTCTTTCCGCCCAGGAATTCCATCTTCTCCCCAGAAGAAAACATTCTGATCGGTAACGTCGCGCTCTACGGGGCGACCAGTGGCGAAGCATTCTTGAACGGCATGGCGGGGGAGCGTTTCGCGGTGCGAAATTCTGGAGCGACCGCGGTCGTGGAGGGCGTCGGCGATCACGGCTGCGAATACATGACGAGGGGACTGGTAGTCGTGCTGGGAAGTTGCGGCAGAAACTTTGCTGCGGGCATGAGTGGCGGGATGGCCTACGTCTTTGACGAGCGTCTCGACTTCAGCGAAAAGCGCTGCAATCTCGCGTCGGTCGATCTCGAACCGGTGATCGAGCCGCATGACGTACAGACTTTGCGCGCCCTTATCTCTCGCCATTACGAACTTACGCGGAGCCCGCGAGCGCAAAAGGTTCTACGGAACTGGCACGAGATGTTGCCGCGGTTCATCAAAGTGTTTCCGCACGAATTCAAGCGTGTGATGAAGGTCAGCCGCAGCCCGCGTCCGTATATTCCAGGAAATGAATTGGGAGTGATCGCTCAGGCCCAGCAGGTGCAGCATGGGTAAGACCACGGGCTTCCTCGAACATACGCGCGAGTTGGCTCCGCGGCGCCCGGTGACTCAGCGGGTCAACGACTGGTTTGAGATCTATCTCGATCTGCCGGAAGAAAAATTGCGGGCGCAGGGTGCTCGCTGCATGGATTGCGGCGTCCCTTTCTGCCAGACGGGATGTCCGGTCAATAACCTGATTCCGGATTGGAATGACTTGGTCTACAAAGGCCGCTGGAAGGAAGCCGTGCGCCAGTTGCACGCCACCAACAACTTCCCGGAATTTACCGGACGCATCTGCCCCGCTCCTTGTGAAGCGGCCTGCGTGCTTGGCATTACCGAGCCGCCCGTTGCGATCAAGCAGAACGAGAAAAATATCGTCGAACGCGCCTTTGAGGAAGGCTGGATCCAGCCGGAGATTCCGAGGTTCCGCACCGGCCAACGGGTGGCGATCGTCGGGTCGGGACCAGCCGGTCTCGCCGCGGCCCAGCAGTTATGCCGCGCCGGGCATTCCGTTGTGGTTTATGAGAAGGCGGATCGCATTGGCGGATTGCTGCGTTACGGCATTCCCGAATTCAAATTAGAAAAGCACGTGCTGGATCGCCGTCTGGAGCAGATGTCCGCCGAAGGAGTGAGGTTTGTCACCAACGCCTGCGTCGGGCAGAACGTGTCAGTGGAAGAACTGCGGCGGGAGTTTGACACGATCCTGCTGGCTGGCGGAGCCGAGCAGCCTCGCGACCTGCGAGTTCCCGGGCGCGAGTTGAAGGGCATTCACTTCGCGATGGAATTCCTGCCACAGCAGAACCGCCGCTGCCACGGCGAAGAAATCGATGCGGCGCACGAAATCCTCGCTACCGGCAAGCATGTCATCATCATCGGAGGGGGCGATACCGGAGCCGATTGCCTCGGCACCTGTCATCGGCAGAAGGCGCTTTCCGTGCATCAGTTTGAAATCATGCCGCAGCCGCCGGTTGAGCGGTCCCCGCTAACTCCGTGGCCGATGTGGCCGCTGCAACTGCGTACCGAAGGAGCGCATGAGGAAGGCGGCGTCCGGGACTGGGGAATTTCGACGCTGAAATTTACGGGCACACCTGATGGGCACGTGAATCAGCTTCACGCCGTGCGCGTGGGACCTCCGCCAAAGTTCGATCCGCTGCCTGGAACCGAGTTTGTCTTGCCCGCTGATCTGGTGCTGTTGGCCATGGGATTCACCGGCGCGGTACGCGAGGGATTACTGGAGCAACTCGGCGTACAACTTGATCCGCGGGGCTGTGTCGCGACCGATGCAGATTATATGACCTCCGTCGAAGGCGTCTTCGCAGCGGGTGACATGCGCCGGGGACAGTCGCTGGTGGTGTGGGCAATTTCAGAAGGACGCAAGGCCGCGGCGAAGGTTGACGCTTATCTCAAAAATCAGAATGCGCGGCCGGCGATTTCCTCTGCTCCGGAGGCGCGGTTGGTTTCATCGTGACCTCTGCATGAGATCTAGGGCGCAGCCCTGACGATAAAACAATCAAAAATTCATGATCGCACTCTCGGATATCCAGGCTGCTCAAGGCCGGATCAGTAAATCGATTCGCCTCTCTCCTTCTCCGTATTCTGAGGCTTTTTCCGAACTGACGGGGAATTCCATTTTCCTGAAGCTCGATAACCAGCAGCGAACCGGTGCTTTCAAGGAGCGCGGCGCATTGAACAAATTGCTGACGCTGACTTCGGCGGAAAAATCGCGCGGGGTGATTGCCGCTTCTGCCGGAAATCATGCGCAAGGTGTCGCGTACCACAGCGGATTGCAGGACATTCGCGCGCGCATTGTGATGCCGTTGCCCACGCCGCTGACCAAGGTTTCTGCCACGCGCGCTTATGGCGCCGAGGTCGCTCTGCATGGGGCGAATTATGACGAGGCTTATGATTTCGCCTTGCAGCAGAGCCAGGCGGACGGATTCACTCTGATCCACGCGTTTGACGACGAGACGGTTATTGCGGGGCAGGGAACTCTTGGGCTGGAGATTGTGCAGCAGAGTCCGGACATCGATGCGGTGGTCGTTCCCATCGGCGGTGGGGGCCTGATCGGCGGCGTGGCCTGCGCCGTCAAGGAAACGAAGCCGGCCGTCAAAGTTTACGGTGTGCAACCAGCGAAGCTTCCTTCAATGAAAGAGGCGGTCGCGGCTGGTAAACCTGTGACGCTGAAATCGGCAACGACCATTGCCGACGGCATCGCCGTCCGGCGTGCGGGAAAACGCACCCTCCCTCTCGTTCAGAAGTATGTCGACGATATTGTGACCGTGGAAGAAGAAGAGATTGCGAATGCAATTCTGTTGTTACTCGAGCGCGAGAAGACTTTGGCCGAAGGCGCCGGCGCTGCCGCCATGGCAGCCGTGCTCAACCGCAAGTTGCCGTTGCATGGGAAGCGTGTCGCGGTCCTGGTATGCGGTGGCAACATCGACGTCACGCTGCTGGCGCGGATCATCGAACGCGGCTTGGTGAAAGACGGACGCCTGGTGCGCTTGCGCATTCACCTGACGGATTTTCCCGGCGCCTTACACGGTCTCACCGGCATTCTTGCCGAGCACCGAGCCAACATCGTCGAGACGGCCTATGACCGCGCCTACCACGGCGTGAATCTTGGTGATACTGCGATCGATATCACGATGGAAACCCGCGGCCCGGAGCACATCCGGGAATTGCTCGCGGCACTCACAGCGGGCGGGTACACGCACGAGCGGATCTTATAGATTCAGGGTTGCTTGACCAGTTCGTCTGACAGCAACCTGGCTTTCAAGGCCAGCATGCGTCCCCGATCCATATCGCCTTCCACAACTGCCTCGCGCGACTGCGACATGAACTCGTGGATTTGCGTAACCATGTCCTGCTGATTTGCGGTCAAGGCCTTTCCATGCACGCGCGAGAGGTTCCCTTGAGTTGCAGCCAGCAACTGATCGGTGGTGGCGCGTTCGTTGGAAGCTTCGATTCCGCCAGTTCCGCCCAGCAATTCGATTGAGGGTTCGGTGGCGCCTCCGTTACGCACGATCTTCTTTGATGGCGGGCAATTGGTGAGCGTCTGCGGCTTCTTAGTATTTCCTGCCGCCGCATTCGACGCCTGCTTGGCATTGCCCGAAGCCTCGCTGCTATTCGCCTGCGTGGTTTTTCCAGACGAACTCCCCGGCTTCGCCGCGGGAGGATTGCAGTTCAATGGCGCTATGCTTTTTTTGTGAGGCTTCGGCTTCACCTGGCCGGGTGCCGGCTTTTTGGAGGTCGGTGAACTGCTGGGCTGAGCTTGAGTTGGTCCTGCGCCCGAGGCATTTCCAGACGCGTTCGGCGATCCGAAGGAAGTTGCGGGAGTTTGCTGAGGAGTGGAACCTTGTTGCCCGGACTGATCCTGCGCAATTAAAGACACCGATCCGAGTAGTACGGAACAGAACAGAACAACGGGGAAGATTCTGGCCAGAGTCATTTCCGGATTCCAAGCTTACGCCGGACTTTTGTCCTCAATTTTACGCTTACTTAGGATTATGAAAGCAGCCGCCGGGGAAAAGATATTCTTGAATCGCAATCAGGAACGATCAATCTCGGAGACCGCCGGTATCTCGTTGTCGTGAGTTGCTTCTTCGCGGGGGTTCGTCAACGGCAGGCGGAAGATGAATGTTGTTCCCTCACCGCTGGTCGAGACGAAGTCCACCGATCCGTAATGCCACTGCATGATCTGATAGGTCTGAGCCAGTCCGATTCCGCTGCCCTCTTTCTTGGTGGTGAAATAGAGTTCAAAAACCTTGTCATGCAACTCGGCGGGGATGCCGCCACCACGGTCGCAAACTTCCGCCACCAGCGTGTTTTCCTCGCGCCGGGCGGTAATCGTCAATATGCCTCCCTGAGGCATCGCCTGCACCCCGTTCAGGACCACGTTCAGCAATGCCTGCTTGACGAGGTCCACATCGACTTTCACCATGAGTGGATCGCCGGGCATAAGCCGCTCCACGGTGACGCCATGCTGTTCCGCATCCGGACCGGCGAGAACAGCGACGTCGTCCAGCAGGCGCCGCGCATCCACGTCTTCAAGGTGCAGGTCGCGGGGACGGGTGAAGTCGACTAGGGTCTGAACCACGCGGTCCAGGCGGCGGATCTCGCTGTCAATGATGTTCATGTGCCGCTTGGTATCCGGTTCCGCATGCTCCAGTTTGTTCTGCAGCAACTGCAGGTGCAGCACGATGGCGTTGATGGGATTCTTCACTTCATGCGCCACGCCACGGGTCAGCCGGCCGCTGGCCGAGAGGCGGCGGGACATCTCAATCTCATCGCCGATGCGGCGCGCGGATTCAACGTCACGCATGATCAGCAGTGCGCCAATCTGCGTGTTCTTCTCCTGCACGAAGTCCAGGGAAACCTGAACCCGTTTCCCCGCGGCTGCAGAATATTCCCGCTCGATGATGGGACGCTTTCGCTCGAATGCATCCAGCAGGATGGCCCCAAGCATGGTCTCGCGGGTGAAAATCTCATTCGCGGTCCTGCCCAGCAATTCTGACCGGCTACGGCCAAGAAACGTTTCCACGGGAGCGCTGACCAGCACCACGCGAGAGTCGCGGGCAAACAGCATCAGACCATCCTGCAGCTTGGCCATGAGCTGATCGACGTTATCTTTGAGGGCAGAGAAAATTTCTTTCGTGTCCCGGATCTGGCGGCCCAAATTCGCGATCTTCAAGGTGACCAGCCCGAATTCGTCGTGGAGTTTTTCGTCTTCCGCGATCGGAGGCGGCTCGCCCGCGCTCACGCTGTCCAAATTGCGGCTGATCTGCTTGAGAGGGCCCAGCGCAATGTTCGAGATGGCCGCGCCGAGCAGAAGCGATCCGAAGATAGCCACGATGGAAAAGTAGACGGCGTGCATCAGCCGCGGAGTGATTTCACTGCGCAGGAAGATGGTCGAAACTCCAATGCGAATGGTCCCGAATGGGGCTCCGTTGAGCTGCAAGGGATAGCTGACGTCGTAAACCGCCGCTGGGCTGTATACGAGCCGCAGTTGGTCGGGGAATGGCTCGGTCGTCACGTCGCGAAAATCGCGGCGTTCGGGAATCTCCTTTCCGACCATACCGGCATTGGTATGCAAGAGCGCTTTTCCGTCGCGATCGATCACCGCGGCATCGTAGATGAAAGGCCAGCTGCCTACGTCAGATTCCAGATTATTCAGGAGGTTAACGTCGGTCGGCAGGTACTCCATCAAGGCGCGTCGCATGGCCTCGGGGTTGTTGGTGTCAACCCGCGTGCTGGTCAGGTCGGGGACGTCGTTTTCCGCGATGTAAGCCAGGGTTTGTGTCAGGTGCGTGGCGTTGTCGTAGGCGCTGTTGATGCGCTGGCGCAGGATCTGCGAGATATATAAATAGGAGAACGCTGCCACCATCACAGCGACCATAAGTGTGATGGCGAGAACGATAACCGTTTTGCGCAACATCATAGCGAAGCGGGCCGGAGCAGGGTGCTATTCGCGTGCCAGCGCCCAGGATTTGCAAGTGGACTGAGCCGACAACTCATCCCAGCGGAGGGAGTCCACCCACAGTTTAGTTGATTATGGAAACCCGGCCCAGAGCTATCCACCTATTCTATCGGCGACGGTTCTGAACTACTGTTCCCATACTCCTTTAACTTATTATGCAGGGTTTTCAGGCTGATTCCGAGAATTTCCGCAGCTCGGGTCTTATTATTGCTTGTAGCCTCTAAGGTCTTCAAAATCAGCATCTTCTCTGCTTCTTCAACGGTGGTTCCGACCCCCAGCCGAACCGCATCGGGATCGCTTGCCGAGGTGCGTAAGGGAGCCTGCCCGAATCCCGGAGGAAGATGCTTGGTTTCCACCATGCCGGCATCGCACACGATCACGGCGCGCTCGATGGTGTTGCGCAGTTCGCGAACATTCCCCGGCCACGAATAATTGTTGAACAGGTTGAGTACCGCTTCACTGACCGCCGACACTTTCCGCGAATGTTTTTCGCTCATTTCCTTCAACAGTAACTGGACCAGATCGGGAATGTCTTCCTTGTGTTCACGCAGGGGCGGCATGTGAATGTTGAACACGTTTAGCCGGTAATAAAGATCGCTTCGTAATTCGCCCCGCGCGACGGCTTCATCGGGAACTTTGTTCGTGGCCGCCAGGACGCGCACATCCACCGCGGTCTCGACCTTGCTTCCCAGGCGCCGAAGCTTACGGTCTTCCAGCACCCGCAGCAGCTTGGCCTGAGTGGCTACCGGCATTTCGCCGATCTCGTCGAGTAGGAGTGTGCCTCCCTCGGCCAGTTCGAAGCAGCCAGTCCGCCGTTCCAGGGCTCCCGTGAAAGCTCCTTTTTCGTGCCCGAAAATCTCGCTCTCAATCAACGTTTCAGGAATCGCCGCGCAATTGATGGCGACAAAGGGCCGGTCTTTCCGCGAACTGAGGTCGTGGATCGTGCGGGCAACTAATTCTTTTCCAGTACCGCTGGCGCCGGTGATCAATACCGACGCAGTTGAAGGCGCGACCATTTCAATCAGGCGGAAGATCTCCTGCATCTTGCGGGATGCCCCGCTAAGCCGTCCGAGAGACCCGCTGTCGCGCAGTTTGCGGCGGGTCGCTTCCAACTCCGCTTTGGTGCCGAGGAGCGCCGAGGCATTTGCCAGAATTGTTCGTAGCCTGTTGGTATCGATTGGCTTGGTGATGTAGTCGTACGCGCCCATGCGCATGGCCTGCACCGCGCTGTCGATGGTGCCCTGGGCCGTGACCATGACCACAGCCATAGTCTGCGCCTGTTCCGCCAGGCGTCCTAACAGGTCCAGACCGCCCATGCGGGGCATCTTCAAGTCGCTGATGACGATCGACGGCGTCCATTGCACGGACTTTTCCAGACCCTCGACGCCGTCGGCCGCGGTTTCCACACGATATCCCCACGACGTCACCAGTTCCGCGAGTCCCGAGCGCTCGTTTTCTTCGTCTTCGACGATCAACACTTTTTCGTGGCTCATCCTGAGTCGATCCCTGCTTTGACTTGAAGTACCACAATACGCGGCCCCCTTGAGCAGGAGCAAGGTCTCCATCAGACAGCCGGTCCACCCCACGGCGGCTCCTGTTGGACGAAGCTACCCGCAACTTTTGAGGTGAATCCCCGTTTACTCTTCCTGTTCCCGCGGGGTGACTGGAAGCAATTACACATGCCCTGCACTTTCGCTTTAGGCTTTGTTTGCTATAGAATTCTGAGTTCCCCATTAGTAGCAGTCGAACGGCACGTACTGTTAAGAACTAAGTCAGTTCGTGCCTGCCAATCCTAGAGACGTACAAACAAATTCTCGTGGAGGTTGACATGTTGCGTGCTTCTGAGTGGCGCACTCGCACGGCGACTATTTCGTTTCTTACTATGCTGGCAGTAATCCTGATTTCTGGGACTGCCCTCGCCCAGAGTGACAACAATCCCAAATGGGATCTTTTCGCCGGTTACCAGTATTTTCATCCGGGTGGAAACGTCCCGGCCGCATTCGGGAATCCAAATTCCCCGACTCCTTTCAAGGTTCCCGACATGACGAAAGGGTTCGGAATGGCTCTGACCTACAATTTCACGCAGCTTGTTGGCGGTGAAGTGGATCTGGGTCAGAACTGGGGTTACAACAACTACACAACCACAGTTTCCGTGGGTCCCCGCCTGATGTGGCGCACGGAGGGGGCGAATTACTTCGTCCACGGATTGATCGGGCTAAATCGGCTGGGCGTGAGCGGGCTGAATTCATCCGATGGTTTCGGCGCGATTGCGGGCGGCGGAATGGATCTGCCGATTCGCAAGTGGGTGTCATTCCGGCTGTTCGAGGCAGATTATGTCTGGTCTCGGCACAATTACTCCGCATACGCTGTGCCCTACTTCTCGACTCTTTATCATCCGAATTTAAGTGGAGTGCGTCTCCGCAGCGGCTTCGACTTCAGCTGGGGCGGCGCTCCTGAGGTGACGCCAGCGGCCAGTTGCTCGGTGCAACCGACCGAGGTCATGGTCGGCGAGCCCCTGACGGCAACGGTGAATGCCAGCAACTTCAATCCCAAGCACACGTTGAAGTACGCCTGGACCGGGAACGGGGGCCAAGTCTCCGGAAGCAACACGACTGCCAGGATCGATACAACCAATGCAACTCCCGGAAGCTACACGGTTTCCGCACACGTGACCGATCCCAAGGAAAAGAAAAACAATGAGGCCAGCTGCACGGCGAATTACACGATTAAGCCGCTGCCTCCGAAGAATCCGCCGACTATCAGTTGCTCGGCCAATCCGTCGACGGTACAGGCAGGCCAGACTGCGACGATCACTTGCAACGCCAGCAGTCCCGACAGCGTTGCGGTGAACGTTTCCAACTGGACTTCCAGTGCGGGCAGCATCAACGGCAGCGGAGAGACCGCTAGCCTCAACACCACGGGTATGCAGCCGGGCACGGTGACTGTCGGTGCCACAGCAACCGATTCTCGCGGACTGACTGCGCAGGGTTCCACGCAGTTGACGATCGAGAATCCGCCGCCCCCGCCGCCGAATCCAGAGATCGTGGCGTTGGAGCAGCGGCTGGCTCTGCACAGCGTTTACTTCCCGACCAATCAACCGCCTGTCAGCAAGCCAGATGCGGGCTTGGTTGCCAGCCAGCAGAAGACTCTGTTGACTATGGCCACGGACTTCGGCGCGTATCTGAAGTCCAAGCCGGACGCTCAACTTATTCTTCAGGGTCACGCTGACATGCGCGGTTCGTCGGCCTTCAACCAGGCACTCTCACAACGCCGTGTTGCCAGCGTGAAGAACTTCCTGGTCAAGAACGGTGTTCCGGAGACGGCAATTCAGACGGAAGCCTTCGGCAAGGACCACAACCTCACCCGGCAGGAGGTTGAGGATTCCATTGATAGGAATCCTGAGCTGACGCAGGAAGAACGTGCACGAGCTCTGCGCAACATTGCCGTGCTGCAGCTGGCCAGCAATCGCCGCGTCGACATCGTCTTGAAGACCGGCGAAAAGTCAGAGCGTTCCGTCCGGCAGTATCCGTTCAATGCGGCGGACTCGCTGACCTTGATTGGCGGCCGTGAATCCGAGCGCAAAGCGGCAGCGGCAAAGAGAGCTGCTGCAGCCAGGAAACATGCACCTAAAAAGAAGCAATAAATAACCCTCGCACAACTGGCAAACCTGAAGGGCGGCTCAATCGGCCGCCCTTATCTTTTGCCGGGAGTATCTATAGAGGTCAGGGGGAGCTTGCCCAAAAAACTCGAAAGGGCAAAAACTACACGACCTCCACTAACGTGCTATGTGCAAGTTATTGATTTAATGAGACCGTCAGTGGTATCCGGGTTGCCATCCAGTCATTATTGAAGGCCAATAGTATGACCGCGAAACGGTGCTCATGCCGACTTGTCTGGGGGCCGGCATTGTTGTTGCTTGCGGTAAGCATGGCCTGTTCTCATTCCTCCACCAACCAGAGTCCCTCGGCTTCCGGGCAGAGCAGTTCCGTTCCTTTTCATCCCCAAGGGGACACCAATAGCGTCGATGCCGCGCAGCCCGACATCCGCGGGAGTGCCAGTGACGTCGTCAAAAACCCGGAGACGACCAGGGTACCGTTCGCCAGCCCTGACGCCCGGATGCTGCCCGCGGGTACGCTCCTTACAGTCCGACTGCAGCATCCACTCTCCAGCGCCAATGCGGCTGCTGATTCCACCTTCACTGCATTTCTTGATGAGCCCATTGTTTTGAATGGTAAAACCTTGCTGCCAAAGGGAACTCTCGTGCAAGGTCACTTGGAGTCCGCCCGCGTTTCCAACGCAAATCGCAAAACGGGGTATCTTCGCTTGTCATTGGACTCAATCTTCATCAACGATCAGGACATTCCCCTGCAAACCTCCAGCTTGTTTGCGCGTGCAACCGCCCCGGGCAGCGCCAGTGTGACTCCCAGTTCGATCAACAGTTCATTGGCCGACAGCGTCGTGCGTCTGCGCACAGGACGGCGCTTGACCTTCCGTTTAACCAGTGTGCTGGACATGAATCCGCGAATGGGAAAGCCCGCTAAATCGAAAGCCAGTTCTTAGATCTCCCGCCCCATCGGCATCTTTTGGTTCCCTTCGGAAAATTTTTTCCCGTTCCAAATCATTAACTTACGGAGTTTTCCACAGAAATCTTTCCACTGACGTGACGGACGTCCTAATGGTTTTGGGGCACTCGTTCCTATAGTGAAGGCGGAACACTGCGGAACTTGATCCCGCAGCAGCATCCGTGACGAAGTTCCGGGTTGTGGCGGAGATCCGCCGACTCCGTTTTGTGTCACCCACTGATGAGTTCTACTACAACATTTTCGCTACGAGAGATCTCGGCGCGGTTTGAGTCGGCTCTTTACCACGCTCCTTTCGGCGCCCTCTGCTGCACGTCCGACGGCAGCGTTTCCTGGATGAACGACAGTTTGCGGCGAATGCTCGCGTGTGCCTCGGATGGTCTCCGACTACTTGACCTACTTCCCACTGAGCAAAAGAATCCGGGCGCGCAGCTCCTGCAGGAGTTGTTCGCGGGTGAACGCGGGAGTCTCCGACTGGACTGCAAACTCGATCCCGGCCCCAAGGCTGCAGCGTGGCTGCGCTGGACCGGATGGCGGGTCTGTGCGGAACCGCCAGCCGACGATGCGGCTTTTTTTCTTGCCGAAGATGTCTCTGAAGTGCATGAATTGCAGGAACGCCTGCAACAATCCGAGAAGTTGCAATCCGTGGGACGCCTCGCGGGAGCCGTTGCCCACGACTTCAATAATCTGCTGACGGGGGTGCTGCTCTATTCCGACCTGCTGATCATGGGGCTCGATCCGCAGAATCGCCTACGCAAGTATGCCGAAGAAATCCGCTCCGCAGGCATGCAGGCCTCCGGACTCGTGCGCCAGTTGCTGACCATCTCGCGGCCCACAGTTCCCACGCCGACGCTCCTGTCCCTGAATGAAATTACCCAAAGCATGTGCGGACTGCTCTCCCACCTGATCGGGGAACGAATTCGACTGCAATGGGTACTGGATCCTCAACTCGGGCTGGTGCGAGTCGATGCCAGTGAAGTCCAGCAGGTCCTGCTGAATCTGGTTCTCAATGCACGCGACGCGATGCCGCATGGCGGACAGATCGTGATCACGACCCGGAATTGCGACATTCAGATTATCGAAAACAAACTAGCAGCAGGATCAGCCGCGAGTTTGCCATACGCCATGCTTTCGATCGCCGACACCGGCATCGGCATGGATGCCCGAACGAGGGACCGTGTGTTCGAGCCCTTTTTCACCACGAAGCCCATCGGAAAGGGCACTGGCCTCGGACTGGCGACGGTTCACGAAATCGTCACCCGCAGCGGCGGGCTGATCTATCTCGAGAGTGAGTTGGGGAAGGGGACTTGCGCGACGGTGATCTTGCCCCAATTGCCGACGGGAGTTTTTGATGCGGCCGACACGGAAATTGAAAAGAAAGGAACCCGGGAATAAACACCCCAAGAGGAAACGATAATGACGTCAGTTGCTGTCAGCCCGATTTCAGCCACACCGCAGTTTCAACCTTCCAACTTTCTGAACCTTATGATCGTCGACGACGAACGCGCGATTCGTGAGGCTTGCCGGGAAGTGGCCCAGTCGCTCGGATTCAGCGCCCTGGTCGCGGATTCCGCCGAGCACGCCATCCGATTGCTGGAGACGCAAAGCGTCGATGCCATCCTGCTCGATCTGCGCCTGCCCGGCACGGGAGGCCTGGAGGCGCTGCGGCGCATCAAAGAACGGCGCCCAGATACTATCGTGGTCGTCGTCACCGGATATGGAACCGTGCAATCGGCTGTACAGGCCATGAAGAACGGCGCCTATGACTACGTCACCAAACCCTTCGCCCTCGACGAGCTCAAACTTTTGCTCGAACGCGTAGCCAATCACCTGAAGCTCAAGTCCGAAAATCGGCTGCTGCGTGAAAAGGTGAAATCCAAGCAGGGATTCGGCGGTATCGTCGGCCGCTCCCCGGAAATGGAAAAGCTCTATCGAATTATTGCGAAAGCTTCCAACAGCGCTCATCCCGTGCTCATTTTGGGTGAAAGTGGAACTGGCAAAGAAATGGTGGCGCGCTCCATCCACTACTCCGGGCCATTTCGCGACAAGCCGTTCATTCCTGTTGACTGCGGATCTCTCGTCCCCACGCTGATCGAAAGCGAACTATTTGGATACGTCAAAGGAGCCTTCACCGGCGCCAACCAGACCAAAGACGGCTTAATGGCCATTGCCGAGGGTGGAACCATCTTTCTCGACGAAGTCGGAGAGCTCCCGGTCGATCTCCAGGCCAAACTCCTACGGGCGCTGCAGGAAAAAGAGATTCGTCCCGTCGGCAGCACCCGCCGTGTTCCGATCAACGTCAGAATTCTCGCCGCAACCAATCGCGATCTCGAGCATGCGGTAATGCAAGGTTCCTTCCGCCGCGACTTGTATTTCCGCCTGAATGTTCTGAACCTGCGGATTCCTCCCCTGCGGGAGCGCCGGGGCGATCTGCCTCTGCTCGTCGCGCATTTCATGGATCGCATGGTGCACAACAGCGGAAACGAAAAGGTCCTCACTGACGACGCCACGAAAGCGCTGCTTGCCTATGATTGGCCGGGCAACGTTCGCGAGCTTGAGAACTGCCTCGAGCGGGCATATGCCTTCACCAGCGGGCCGCTCATCCAGATCACCGATCTTCCTCGCGAGATTGCAAAACTGCCCATCTCTGCGCCTGCCCCTAACAACAGCAAGATTGTCCCCATCGCAGAATTGGAGAAACAAACCATTTTGCACGCCCTGCAGGAGTTGAATGGAGACAAGTTGCAGGCTGCCAGATTGTTGGGCATCGGCAAAACCACGCTCTATCGCAAACTCAAGGACTATGCCCTGCAGGCCTAGCCGGGTTTCGAAGTTGAACGCGATCCCAAAATCAAATCCCGCAATGGGAAGATTCAAGCTGCTGAGCGCTTCAAGGTGCATTGTTTCCAACGGCATTTGTTTGGCGGGCAAGTTGCTCTTTTATTGGACATGATTCTGATCATTACATCTTCGGCACGCGGCCAGGAGTGCGCTGACGCTTTGAGCACCGCTACCGGTGAACCGGCTGAATGGGCTCACGACCTGCAACAGGCTGCCACCTGCTTGCGTGAACATACCTACTCGGTTACCGTCATCGATCAGTTTCTCGTGGATAGCGAACCCGAGGAAAGCGATCACGTGGCGGAGCACTTGGGCACGGCGTTTCCTGTTTACGTGAACTTTGGTATCGCCGGGGTGCCCCGCTTGGTTCGTGAGGTGCGGTTAGCGCTTCACCGGCGTGATCGCGAACAAGCCAGCGCCCGGCGCAGCATCGAACAGCAAATGCGGTCGAATCTCTGCGAGACCCTCACGGCCATGCTTCTTTCCTGCGAACTGGCCATTTCCGAGCCCGAGATGCCCTTGCCCGCCTTGGAAAGGGTACGAGCTATCAACGACTTAGCTCGCGATCTACGCGCCCGTCTGGAGCTTCGATAGCATCATCGACAGCGCTAGCATCCTTTGGGGAGCAGCCTGCTTTCTCCACCCACCTTCACTATCAAAGACCAGAGAGGCACGTTTCCGGCAACTTCTGTTCGCGTTCTGCGTACAACCGCACTAGAATGGATTCAACTCCGGAGGTTCTGTGCACGTCCTGGTTACTGGCGACACCGTTTCCGGTTCGTGGACCTATGTCCGCGAACTCGTAACCGGACTCGTGACCCGCGGTGTGCACGTCACGCTCGTGACCTTCGGCGACATTCCATTGCCGCATCAGACGGCGTGGATGGATACGCTTTTCGGCCTCGACTACCGGCCCACGGCCTTTCGCCTGGAATGGATGCACGAAGCCGAACAGGATCTGCACGAGGCGAGCCTGCTACTGGCCAGCCTGATCCGCGAACTGAAACCCGATGTAGTTCACCTGAATCAGTTCTGTTATGGAGATCTTCCGGTTGAAGTTCCCCGCATCATCACTGCGCATGGCGATCTGATCTCGTGGAGCGAGGCGGTGGAAGGCTACCGTCCGCGCGCTACGCGATGGCTGCAGTGGTATCACGATGCGGTGGCCCGCGGAATTCGCGGCGCCGAGGTGCTGGTCGCTCCTTCCACCTGGATGCTCGATTCGGTGCGGCGCCTGTACGGGCGTGCGGCGCGCGAGGAGGTGGTTTATCCCGGACGCAACCCCATCTTCTTTAACCCGTACGTGAGCAAAGAGAATTCCGTGCTCGCCGTGGGACGCCTGACCGACGCCGGCAAGCAGGTGTTCCTGCTGACGCAGCACCTTCATCCCGTATCGGTGTGCATTGTGGGAGCCGAACAGACTGTTCCCGTGGCGCAAGTGGCGATCCGGGCCGATGTGAAGGTGGCGACCGAGCAGGCCAATGTCGCCATTCGCGGGCCCCTGACGGACGCGCAGTTGCGCGCGCTGTACAGCAAGTCGTCAATCTACGCTGCCACGCCGCGTTACGAACCCTTAGGAATTCCTCCGCTTGAAGCGGCCTTTTCACGCTGCGCCATCGTCGCCAACGACATTCCCAGTTTCCGCGAGATCTGGGGAGACACAGCTCTGTACTTCCGCACCAACGACGCTGGCAGCCTGGCCGAAAATATCCGGCAACTAAGCTGTGATCCGGAGATGTGCCGCGCCTACGGCAACATGGCCTATGCCCGCGCCCGCGAGCGGCTCACCACCAAGCGCATGATCGATGGATATCTGCAAATTTATCGCAGCCTGATCTCGGCAAACATCGAGGCAGCGTAAAGGCCACGCTCGCGAGACACGCATGCAGGGTTAATGGTATCTTCTAAGCCTTACTAGAAACCTGTAAGGTTCGGAGGATTTTATTCATGGCACAAGTCAAAATCACTGTCAGGCCCAACGGTCCGCTTCGCGTAGAGGCTCCGGAGGGTTCGGTCGAACTCGTGGATGCGAACGGCACCCCGTACGACCTCACTGGCAAGACGGCATTCTCGCTGTGCCGCTGCGGTGGATCGGTCAATAAGCCTTTCTGCGATGGCACGCACAGCAAAATTGGATTTCAGGGCGCCGAACTGGCAGTGAAGAAAGCCGACTCGGGCGGGCAGCCGATCAAGTAAGCGGTTCGCTTTCTCTTCGGATCACGCGGCAGACGGACGGTGTCCGCGCCGCTGCGTTGATCCGCGCAATCATGGGAGGAGCCGTGGGCGACAAGCGGGATCGAGAACTGGGAATGCATCGCCGCATCACGCGGCGCGACTTCATCAATGGAGTTGCAGTCACGGCCGGTGCGGCCTTCATGCCCTGGCATCTGATGGCCTCGGGCGCCGAGCCGCAGCAAGCCCCCGGATACTATCCGCCAAACTTGACGGGCATGCGCGGCAGCCATCCCGGTTCGTTTGAGGTGGCGCACAGCGTGCGGGACGGCACTTTCTGGGGTTCTGCCGGACAGCCCACGGACACTGGCGAAACCTACGATCTGATCGTGGTCGGCGGGGGCATCAGCGGGCTCTCCTCGGCGCTCTTCTTCCGCAAGCTGATGGGCGAGAAGGCGAAAGTACTCGTCCTCGATAATCACGACGATTTTGGCGGCCACGCCAAACGCAACGAGTTCCGTGTAAGCAATTCCTTCCGCTTGGGATTCGGCGGAACATTCTCCATCGAGAGTCCCGCTCCCTACAGCAAGGTTGCAAAAGGAGTGATCGAAGAACTCGGCATCGATGTGCCGGCCTATTCCAAATACTTCGACGGAAAGCTGTATCGGTCGCAAGGTCTGCGTCCCATGATGTTCTTCGATAAGGAGACATTTGGAGCGGACAAACTCCTGTGGAATCCCATGTCGAGGGGCATGGGCGATAGCGAAGACAAAAGCCGCAATACGCCCGAGCTGCGAAAAAAGTTTGTCGCGGCAGCTCCGATCAGCGGGCAGGCAAAGCTCGATTTCATTCGCCTTTACGAAGAGCCGAAGGATTATTATCCCGGACTTACTTCCGACGAGAAGAAAGCCAAGCTGGCACGCATCAGCTATGCCGATTACCTGACAAAAATCGCCGGCATGCATCCCGACATCGTGAAGATCTACCAGACGGCGCCGCACGGACTTTTCGGCGTAGGCATTGATGCGGTCGCGGCGCAAGATGCATGGGGACTTGGTCTGCCCGGATTTGCAGGATTGAATCTGGATCCAACTCCGGGCAAGGGAATGAATCGCGATGCGATTCCCAATGAAGAAGCGGAGCGATACTTCTTCCATTTCCCCGATGGCAACGCCAGCATTGCGCGCCTGCTGGTGCGCAAGTTGATTCCGAACGCGATTCCCGGAGAATCCTGGACTGACATCGTTTCGGCGCGCGCCAACTACTCCAGGCTCGACCAGAAGAGCAATGCGGTACGCATTCGCCTCAACAGCACCGCCGTTCAGGTGAAGCATCTCGGGGACTTCGGCAGCGCCAGGGAGGTCGAAGTCAGCTACGTGCAGGCGGGCAAGTTCTACAAGGCAAAAGCGGGCAAGGTCGTGCTGGCCTGCTGGCACGTCATGATTCCCTACATCTGCAAAGAGCTGCCGGAAAAGCAGCGCGAGGCGCTGGCTTCGGCGCAGAAGGTTCCGCTCCTCTACACAAATGTTGCGATCCGGAACTGGAACTCATTCAAGTCCGTGGGTGCCAGTTCGGTTTACGCTCCCGGGTGTTATCACGGCGCCATGAATCTCGACTTGCCGGTGAGTATCGGCGGATACGAGTGCGCCAAGAATCCCGACGAACCGATTGTCGTCCACATGGAAAAGGCTGCGTGCCAGCCCGGGCATCCGGCGCGTGTGCAGCACACCATGGGGCGGATCGAACTCTATACAACGACATTCGAAACCATCGAGCGAAATATTCGCGACCAGCTCGCGCGCACTCTCGCCGCAGGCGGGTTCGATCCCGCGCGCGATATTACTGCGATCACGGTGAACCGCTGGCCGCATGGCTATGCCTATGAATACAACTCGCTCTGGGACAAGTTTTGGCTCGAAGGCGGCGTAACTCCGTGTGAAATCGCGCGCAAGACCTACGGCCGCATCGGGATTGCCAACGCTGATGCGGGCGCATACGCATACACAGATGAGGCCATCAACCAGGCGTGGAGAGCTGTTTCGGAGCTGACGAAAACGTAAGGGCCGACGCCACGCCGGACAGCCGAGGGTGGTGATCCCGGCACAACTCTCAGTGGATAGTTTTTGTTTTCCGCGACATGTAGTCCATCAGCAGATATTGGCCGAGCGTATAGGGAGTCGTGAAATACGCTTTGCCGCGGCACATCTCCGTGACTTTCTGCACGAACTGCACCAGCCCGTAGTCCGACGCCAGCATGAAGGTATTGATCAGGATTCCCGCGCGCTTGCACTTCGAGACTTCTTCCAGCGTCTGACTCACCACCAGCGGATCGAGCCCGAAGGCATTCTTGTAAATGCGTCCGTCTTCGAGGGTCAGGGCCGAAGGCTTTCCGTCGGTGATCATCACGATCTGCTTCATGTCTTTGCGCTGCCGCTGCAGGATTCGCTGCGCCAGCCGTAAACCTTCCCGGGTGTTGGTGTAATACGGGCCGACTTTCACCCGCGCCAGTTGCGACAAGGGAACCTCTTCGGCGGAATCGTGAAACAGAATCAGGGAAAGCGAGTCGCCGGGATACTGCGTCTTGATCAGATGCGAGAGCGCCATCGCGACTTTCTTCGCAGGCGTGAAGCGGTCTTCCCCGTACAGGATCATCGAATGCGAGCAGTCGAGCATCAGCACCGTCGCGCACGACGATTGATATTCGCACTGGTGCACCTGCAGGTCGGAATATTCGATATTCAGCGGCAGCGTCAGCCCTTCACGCTGAATTGCGCTGGAAAGCGTCGCCGTAATGTCGAGGTTCAAGGTGTCGCCGAATTCGTAGGTCTTGGACGTGCCACTGGCTTCGATGCCGGTGGCCAGATCGCGCGTGTCGTGGCGTCCGAAGCTGGACTTGCCCAGCGATCCCAATAGGTTACGCAGGGCCTTGAATCCGAGAAAGTCGAGGCTCTTGTCGGTAATTTCGAAGCGCGCCTGCTGCTGCGCCTCGCCCACCTGTCCGCCGACACTCGACTGTCGCGAAGGATCGGGCGGTTCATCGATGGAAATGTAATCTTCCTGCTGCATGCGCTCGATCAATTGTTCGATCAATTCATCCAGCTGGCCTTCCATGTACATGTTCTCGATCTGCTCGCGCAGGTTCTGATCGAACATCTCCCCATTGAGCAGCGCTTCTTCCAGGGCGCGCTTCAGGTCGTCGAGCGTCTGCTCGCCTTCGGGCATCTCGTACCACATATTGTCCTGAAAGCCGCTTTGCAGAAGGTAATCGGAGAGGGCGTTGAGCAGGTCCTCCATGCTCATCTCCCCCGCGGGATCGGGCACGTATTTGGAGTAGCGGATGCGTTTCATGCTGCCACCGGTGAACCACCTACGACGGCCAACCAACGACGATTCTAATTAAACTGCCGTCTCTGCCGGTACGGCCGATCATCCATATCGAACGACTTTTCGCGGGTCGACGGTTCCGGCTTCTTCTCTCCGGCTTTGAAAATGCGCTCCTCGCTGCGTCCTATGCGCTTGTGCGCATGCAGGCCTTCGAGAATGAATTCGGCGGCAGATACCTGCTGCTCGGCACTCTCCTTCTGCGAGATGCCCAGCGGAGAGAGTTTCTCCGTCAGGCCCTGGATGCCCCGCAGATTTCCCAAAGCCTCTTTCGCGGCAATCGAGTCCGAAAGCTGGATCTCTCCGCCCAAATCGAACCATTGCACGATCTGCTGCATGTTGGCGCCGGTGAAATACTCGTCGTAAGTCTTGGCGATGGCCGTACGGATCAGTTCGCGTCCCACAAAATCCGCGCCCTTCATTTCGCCTTCATATTCGAGTTCGAGTTTTCCAGTAATGGCGGGCAGCGCGGCGTACACGTCGCTGATCCGCGGCACCACGGTCTTTTCGTCGTTGCGAATCGCGCGCCGCTCGGCGTTCGATATGACATTCTCCATCGCCGTAATCGGCAGTCGCTGGCTGACGCCGCTGCGCTTGTCAATGCGCTTATCTTCCCGCGCCGCAAAGGCGATGCGCTCGATCACCTCGTGAACGTACTTCGGAAGATGCATCGCGTTGCCGTTACGGCGAGTCCATGCTTCCTGTGCCGTGATCGCGATGCCTTCCTCGACGGTTGCCGGATAGTGCGTGCGGATCTCGGATCCGATGCGATCCTTCAGCGGTGTGATGATCTTGCCGCGCGCGGTGTAATCTTCGGGATTAGCGCTGAACACCAGCGCCACATCGAGCGGCAGGCGAATGGGATATCCCTTAATCTGCACATCGCCTTCCTGCATGATGTTAAACAAGCCCACCTGGATCTTCCCGGCCAGATCCGGCAATTCATTGATGGCGAAGATGCCGCGATTGGCACGCGGCAGCAGGCCGTAGTGCACGGTCAACTCGCTGGAGAGTTCATGTCCGCCACGCGCGGCTTTGATGGGATCAATGTCGCCGATCAGGTCTGCGATGGTGACGTCAGGTGTCGCCAGCTTTTCGACATAGCGGTCGTCGGGCGAGAGATACGCGATCGGGGTTTCGTCGCCACGCCGGGCCACTTCTTCGCGGCAACGGCGGCAGATCGGAGCATAAGGATTGTCGTGCACCTCGCATCCCGCGATATAGGGCATGTGCGGATCGAGCAGTGCCGTAAGAGCTCGCAGGATGCGGCTTTTCGCCTGGCCGCGCAATCCGAGCAGGATGAAGTTGTGCCGGGAGAGGATCGCATTCACAATCTGCGGAATGACCGTATCTTCGTAACCTACAATGCCGGAAAATACCGGATCATCGCCACTCTTGCGCAGGCGGGCGGAAAGATTCTCGCGTAACTCATCCTTGACTCGCCGCTGGAGAAGACGTTCTTGGGTGAAAGGGCTGCGGCGCAGTTCGCCGAGGGTGCGCGGAAGACTCATGAGTACAGAACCCCCAAAACCAGCAAATACTTTGATCCGATTATACGCGGTTCGAACTCGGCGGTGGCAGGCTCAGTGCGCGTGCCCGTTGCCGCGCGAGACTTCGCGAACCCGCGAGGCACGATGCAGTTTCGGAATCAGCAACTCAAGATACGAGATCAGGGCAGAAATGCGTTGCGCCTCGGAGCGCAGCGCCAGCAGGTCCTGTTTGAAATCCAGTTCCAGCGGAAGGGAGCCCGCCAGATAAAACGACAGGCTCTCGGGATTAGCGGCAGAGAGATCCTGCACCGCGCCCGCCATCGAAAGAATGTCAGCGTGCAACTGGGATGCCCGTTCGCGATCTGCCGCCGAAGGCGGGTCCGGCTGGTCTTTGATCATGGCAACCTCTCCGCGCAGGAACGAGCGTTCCCGATTGATATCCTGCACCTCGAAGCGTTCGCGGCCCTCGGTCACAATGTCCAGGCGTCCATCCGGATACTCCCTCGTCACCGTGATGATTTCGGCGGTACAGCCCACGTTGGCGAATCCTTTTTCCATTGCGCGGACCACTCCGAAGACGGTATCGCGCCCCAGACACTCTCCAATCATCTCTTTGTAACGGGGTTCAAAGATGTGCAGGGGCAGCGGAGTGCCCGGAAAAAGCACCAGATCAAGTGGAAACAGTGGAATCAGCAAAGGCAAGATTTCTCCGGAATCTCCAGAAAGAAGGCAGTAATCGATTGTACCCCAGGGCTTGACTTGAACTTGGACATCAGCATACAAACCCCTGCATGGATGCGAACGGCAAAATTGTCGTGGTGACGGGGGCTTCAATGGGGATCGGCGAGGCGATTACGAGATCGTTTCTCGATCGAGGAGCCGTGGTAGTCATGCTGTCCCGGGACTCTGCACGCGTCGATGCCGCGCGAACCCGAATTGGCCGTCCGGATCGCACTGTGGCCATGAGTTGCGACGTCCGCCACCGGGAAGATATCGACCGGGTCATCGGTCTTACGTTGCATCATTTCCAACGAATTGATGTCTGGGTGAACAACGCCGGTTTGGGACTGCTCGATTCGGTTGCGGAAATGAATCCCGCGGCCTTCCGCGATATGTTCGATACCAATTTCTTTGGAGCCGTTTCTGCCATGCAGGCCGTGGTTCCCGTCATGCGCCAGCAGGGCGGGGGAACGATCATCAATATTTCCAGCGTTGCCGGGCATGTTCCGCTTCCGTACCATGCCGCCTATAGCGCCACCAAGTTCGCCATGAATGCCATTGGCAAAGCAGCGCGGACGGAATTGAAAGCCGACAAGATTCATGTGCTGACCGTCTGCCCGGGGTACGTAAAGACCGGTTTCGGCCAAAACGAGGTGATCGGTACAGTAAAGAAGCGGGTGCGGCCGGGATCGGTGCAGGGCATTCGCGCCGAGCGGGTAGCCGAGGCCACGGTGCGCGGATTCGAAAAGCAGAAGCGGGAAGTCATCGTCCCCTGGACCATGCACATTCCCGTGAAGCTCTATCAAATGTTCCCGACCTTGGTGGAAAGATTTATGGGAAGAATGGCGGAGTCGTAAAAGCTGCTCTTCAATTTCAGGCGCTTCGAAATCTGGTTATTGTGCGACCAGATCGGCCAGCATCGCTTCCATTTCAGACTGTGCGTGCAGGTTCCCGGTTCTTCGCGCCGTGGCAATACCGTTCTGAAGAAACTTTTTCGCATCTTCCGAGCGCTCGGCGCGCACCAGCGTTTGTGCCGCCATAAAGTACCCGGCGGTGTAGTCGGGGTTGCGTTCCAGTAAGATGGCGAATTCCGCCAGTGCGCGGTCAAGGTCTCCCTGGCTGGAATATTCCATTGCCAGCCCGTAACGGGCGAAGGCGTCGTTAGGATTCTGAGTCAGGATTTCGTTCAGCGCGGCGATACGATCCATGGCAGTAGCTAAGATTTTACAGGAAGTGCAGCCAGGTTGAGGATTCTGATCCAATCTTTACAGGGAAAAAGACTCGCCAAAAGGAATCGCATGAATAGGCTTACCGCATTCGGGCTCTTCGCAGTCACGATGATGGTGGTTTGCTACGCGTTGGAGAAGCGCAGCCGACGGTACGTCCTGGCCTTCGCGGTTTCCTGTGTGCTCGGCTCGATCTATGGCTTCCTTCAAGGCGCATGGCCTTTTGGCCTGGTGGAGGGAATCTGGTCCGTCATCGCGTTCCGGCGATGGTTGCGCAGCGAGGCAGCCTGACTTCTTTCCGCAGCTCCGTCCAGAGATCCGCTGGATTCCTACCGCAGCATGTACAATGTCTGGCATTCCGATCCAAGTGTTTTGGAGTTTGCGTGGCGTGTCCGTTTTTTATGCCGGTGGAAAGAATTGAAAATGGCAACTGGAGCCATCCGGCGCGCCTTCCGCTCGGTGGTGGCTGGAATGGATATTGCACCGCTCACGAGAACGAGCATCACATTCCCGATGCAACGGCTCTCGAACGTTTTTGCAATCTGGGTTACGCCGAGGGTTGCGAAAGATTGCCGCAAAACCGTGTCTGGGATGCATTGCGATTCGGCGTGCAAGCTGCGAATGGCAGCCAGACTTCATCCACGAAACGCGAGCTTTTAGTTCGCTATGTTTGTGAGCGTAATCATCTTCCCGTAGAAGATGGCACTCTAGAGTTCGACCTGGACGGCTGGCGATGGAGCCGCATGCATCCCGACCAGCGCGTGCAAAAGATGGCAGATTGTTTTCTGCAATTCTATCTCGCCAGGAAGAAACTCAAATTCAGCGCCGCGGCGGAAAACGCTGCGGCGGAATAACCGATACATCGGCGAAAGAACGACGAAAGAACTAATGACTAACGAAGAAAATCTGATCGCACGGCCCGTGCGGGACTCGCAATCGGAAATGGCAGAAATCGTTCTGCCCAACGACGCCAATCCTCTGGGGGCGCTGCTCGGTGGCCGCTTAATGCACTGGATCGACCTCGCCGGAGCGATGGCCGCGCATCGGCACTCCCGCAATCACGTGGTCACCGCGTCAGTCGATCACATCGACTTCTTAGTTCCCGTGCGCGTTGGAGACTTGGTGATTCTTCGATCCTCGGTGAACCGTGTTTTCCAAACCTCCATGGAAGTTGGTGTCAAAGTCTTTGTGGAAAACTACATCGCCGATACCGCGCGGCACGTTGCCTCGGCACACCTCACATTCGTAGCCATCGACGGTCACGGACATCGCCTGAAAGTCGCCCCCGTTGTTCCGGAAACGGATGAGCAACGGCGGCGCTACGATGACGCTGGTCGTCGGCGCGAAATCCGCCGCAAAGAGATGGAGCGCCGCAAGCACGCCACCAGCTAGAGTTTCTGTATTAGTAAAAATGTGATCTGAATCACATCGAGACTTTTCCCCGCGTTTTACCCTGACGCTACCGAGGAGTCTTGCATGGACAGCGCTCTCCTGATTCATCGTCTTCATTTTGCCTTTACCGTCACATTCCATTACCTGTTCCCGCAATTGACCATGGGATTGGCGCCGCTCATCGTGGTGCTCAAAACGCTCGGCCTGCGGAACCACGACGAGACTTACCATCAGGCGGCCCGCTTCTGGGCAAAGATCTTTGGCATTAACTTCATCATGGGCGTGGTGACCGGAATCCCCATGGAATTTCAGTTCGGCACCAACTGGTCTCATTTCTCCCGTTTTGCCGGCGGCGTCATCGGCCAGACCCTGGGCATGGAAGGCATGTTCGCGTTCTTCCTCGAATCGGCGTTTCTGGGATTGTTTCTCTACGGCGAAAAACGTCTGAGCCCGCGTGCGCACTGGTGGTCGGCCGTCGCGGTGTTCCTCGGATCGTGGCTGTCCGGTTTCTTCATCATCGCCACCGATGCCTGGATGCAGCATCCGGTGGGCTATGTGACGCGCTCTGACGGATCGGCGCAACTGAGCAGCTTCTGGCAACTGGTACTGAATCCGTGGGCGTGGTGGCAGTACGCGCACAATATGTCGGGAGCGGCGATCACCGGTTCGATGGTGATGGCTTCGGTGGGCGCGTTCTACCTGCTATGCCACAAGTATGAAGCGCATGGGCGGATCTTCGTGCGCGTCGGCGTGATTGCGGGGCTGATCTTCAGCATGCTGCAAATCTTCCCCACCGGCGATGCGCAGGGGAGAATGGTCACGAAGTATCAGCCAGTCACGCTGGCCGCGATGGAAGCCTTGTTTGTGGGGCAGCCAGGCGCTCCGCTGGTGATCGTGGGGCAGCCGAATGTCGACGAAAAGAAGATCGACAATCCAATCATTGTTCCCAAAGCCCTGAGCTTCCTTACGTATCGGGCGTGGAGCGCGGATGTAGCGGGGCTTAATCAGTTTCCGCAGGATCAGTGGCCCACGAACATCGCCTTGCTCTACTACAGCTACCACATCATGGTCGGCCTGGGGACGATCTTCATCGCGATTATGCTGGTCGCGGCCTTCTTGCTCTGGCGCAAAACGCTGTTTCAGGCGCGATGGATGCTCTGGATCCTTCTGCTTGCGCTGCCGTTCCCGTACATTGCAAACACCGCCGGCTGGATGACGGCTGAGATCGGACGCCAACCTTGGCTGGTTTATGGGTTGATGCGCACCGTAGACGGTTATTCGAAGATGGTTTCGGCCGGCAACGGTATGTTCACCCTGCTCGGCTTTATGGGAATGTACACCGTGCTGGGGATTTTGTTCCTGTTCCTCGTGCGCCGCGAAATTGAGCACGGACCTCTGGCGGAAGCCGGAGTTCCTGATTTGGAAGGATCCGTTGAGCAAGACGAACCGGTCGTTCTTCATCGCTAACCGCTGAATTGAAATTGTGAGGGATTCATGGAAACGATATGGTTCATGATCGTCGCTGTAATGGTAGCGGCGTATGTGGTGCTCGACGGATTCGATCTGGGCGCGGGCGTGATCTACCTGACCGCGGCGAAGACCGCGAACGAACGCAGGGCAATTTTGCGTGCCATCGGGCCCGTGTGGGACGGTAATGAAGTCTGGTTGCTCGCCGCCGGAGGCACGCTCTATTTTGCTTTTCCGCTGCTCTACGCCTCCAGCTTCAGCGGATTCTATCTTCCCCTGATGATGGTGCTGTGGCTGCTGATGCTGCGCGGGATCGGGATCGAATTGCGCACGCACATGTCGAATCCGGTGTGGCGCGGATTTTTCGAGACGATCTTCTGCGTGTCCAGCGCGCTGCTCACCATCTTTTTTGGCGCGGCGCTCGGCAATGTCATCCGCGGCGTTCCGCTTGGATCCGACGGATATTTCTTCGAACCGCTCTGGACCAACTTTCGCGTCGTCGCCAATGCCGGAATTCTCGACTGGTACACGGTCCTGACCGGCGTCGTAGCCCTTGTGACTCTGACGGCGCACGGTTCGCTGTATGTCGCCGTGAAGACCGAGGGTAATCTGCAGCGGCGTGCCCGCAGCACAGCCAGGTTCGCCTGGCCGCTGCAACTCGTGCTTACCCTGTTGAGCCTGGCCGCGACAATCTATGTTCGTCCCACGGTGCTCGATAATTACCAGCACTACGCCGTGGGATATCTCATTCCGGTGCTTGTTTTTGCCAGCCTTGGCGTAATGTTCTGGGCCAATCGCAAGGATGAAGACAAAATCGGGTTCCTGGCATCGGCGGTTTACATCGTGGTGATGCTGGTGGGCGCGGCCTTTGCCCTTTATCCCATTGTGCTGCCGGCAAGCACCGATCCGGCTTTGAATCTGACCATCTACAACACGGCCGCCGGGCAGCATGGGCTTGGCGTGGGACTGGCTTGGTGGAGCCTCGGATTCGTTCTTGCCCTGGCCTATTTCACCCACTTATTTCGCATGTTCCGTGGCAAGGTTCGTATGGAAGGCGAAGGGTATTAGACCGTTTTGAGGGCCGGGTACCGGTGAATCCCGGACAACAGAATTGATGCTGGCCGCCATCTATTGACGGCCATGCTCTTGTTCCGTCAACGCCTTCTCCTCCGCGGAAAACTTGTGGCCATCAGCCTGGCGTTTCTGCTGATGGCTTTCAGCCTTCCTGCAAATGCCCAGAAGAACGACCTCGGATTCACGATGGGCGGCTATTTCACCGCCGACACGCCGCTGAACCTGGGCGCAGCTTTCGCCATGGAGGGGAGTTACGCGCGGCGGATCGTGCACATCCCGGTAATCTCCGTCTACGGAGAGTTGCCGCTTGCCGGCTCGTTCACGTCTTCCATTCCTGATCTCAACGGAACCGAACTTAGCCGCAGCTACACCTCGCTGTTCATCACTCCCGGCGTGCGGGTTCGCCTGATACCCTCGTTCTTTCTCTCCCCGTATGTGGCCGCCGGGTTGGGCTATGGCCGCTTCAATCGCAAGCTATACGACGGTACAACGGCGATCGATAACGCTTTCGCCCTGGATGTCGGCGGCGGACTCGACATGAAAATCCTTCCCTTCACCAGCCTGCGGGCCGAAGTGCGCGATTTCAACTCCAGTTCGCTCACTCTACCGTCGATCATTTCCGCCGGACGCCAGAACAATATATTTCTCACCTTTGGATTAAGCGTGAAGTTTTGACCCGAATCGCTGTAGCAGCAACTGCTCCCATCCCGAGCTTCGGCTCGTCAAAACGGTATAATCGAAGGGATTCTTTCAAAATTTAGGCGTCATCTCTGGAGTGATTCTTTGAGCGCACATACACCGCATTCGCACGGCCCAGCGCCGCAGGCTCCCCAACCGATCCCCGGGGTCGATTCAATTATTGCCGTTGGATCCGGCAAGGGAGGAGTCGGCAAGACGACGCTCTCGGTGAATCTGGCGGTGGCGCTTTCGCGCCTCGGTCACAAGGTCGGATTGCTGGATGCCGACGTGTACGGTCCGAATGTTCCGCTGATGTTGGGCGTGAACACCCAGCCGCGCATGGTGGGAGAAAACCGCATCGAGCCGGTTCAGGCCTTCGGGCTCAAGGTAATTTCCGTGGGATTCCTCAATCCCGGCGACAAGCCGATTATCTGGCGCGGTCCCATGCTGCACCAGATCGTGCGGCAGTTCTTGGGATTAGTCGAATGGGGACAACTCGACTATCTCGTCGTCGATCTTCCTCCGGGAACGGGCGATGTCGCTTTGTCGCTGGTGCAAACCGTGCCGCTCACAGGAGCGGTCGTGGTTTCAACTCCGTCGGATGTTTCGCTGCAGGATGCACGCAAAGCCATCGAGATGTTCCGGCAGATGAAGGTGGATCTGGTGGGCGTGGTCGAGAACATGAGCTACTTTGTGTGTCCGCACTGCCATCACGAGATTGACATCTTCTCGCGGGGCGGAGCCGAGAAGACCGCGCAGCAGTTCAGCGTGCCCTTCCTGGGTAATGTTGAGTTAGACCCGGAAGTGCGCAAGGCGGGCGATACCGGCAAGCCGATCGTGGTGGAAGGAGAGACGTCGGCGCACGCCAAGTCAATTTATGCCTTCGCGCGCAAAGTTTCCGATCGCATTGCGGAGATCAAAGCCAGCGCTCCGGCCAGCGTGATCCAGATTCAGTAACGGCAGAATGCATTATTCCGCGAAGCGCGACAGCTTCCAGCGGGGGTTCGGTTCGCGATCTTGCAAAATCAACTCCGCCATGGTTTCCCCTATTGCGGGGCCATGCTTGAATCCATGGCCGGAGCCTCCGCCGAGCAGCCACATGTTTTCCGCCTTCGGATGGCGGTCAACGATGAAATCTCCGTCGGGAGTTTCCTCGTATTGGCAAACCCGGCTCTCAGTCAGGGGTGCGTCAGTCAGGGCGGGGAAGCGGATCGCGAGGTACTCGCGCACCCGCTTTAGATTTTCGGGGTTTATTGTCCGCTCGCCAGTGGTGGGATCGAAATCCGGGCCGCGTGTATCGTCGGCAACCTTGAATCCGCGGCCATCGCCGCCGGGAATGCCATAGAAAAAGCGCTCTCCGTGATCGCCCCAGACCGGGAGGTGAGTGTCGTTGAAGCAAGTGGCCTTCGCGCCGGGCGCTCCGAAGAAAAAAATATCCTGCCGCGTGGGGCGAACCAGCTTGCCGATGGCTTGCGGAAACAGCTTTCCCAACCATGGACCGCAAGCGAACACATAAAAATCCGCTTTCAGTGCAGATCCATCCGCCAGACGGACTTGCCGAATCGGAGAATCCTCCAGCCCATCCGGACGAACCTCAGCTTGCCGATACATGCCTCCTTGGCCCACGAAGGCGCGAACCACGGCCTGGCAGCTGGATCGGGCGTCGAGATATCCGCACTCCGGCTCGAAAACTCCCCAACGTACGCCGGCGAAGCTGATCTGCCGCCAGCGCTTCTTCATTGCCGCTGTGGAAAGCTTCTGAAATTTCACCTTGGCATCCGCCAGCGGATCGAGCGACCCGCGTTCAAATGCATCGTCAGGGTGAGCGACCATCCACAGGACGCCCGAGCGATGCAGGAACTGGCGCTTCCACCGTCGCTCGTACCTGCTCCACAGGCGGAGGGAGCGGGCGGCCATCTCGGTATAGGGCTGGTTCGGGCCGTAAGTGCAACGCATGATGCGGGTTTCACCGCCCGAGGAGGAACGGGAATTCCCGGGTCCCCACGCATCGACAAGGGTGACACGCGCACCGCGTTCGAGCAGATGGAGGGCAGTCCAGCCGCCAAAGGCGCCAGCGCCCACCACCAAAATTTTCGGTTTGATCTTCATCAGAGTGGCTTAGTGGGTTGTTTTCAGCTCGCAGACAAGATAACACTCAGCGTCTCGTACCCCGGAAGCCGGGGGGGATGTTTTCGGTGCTTTTCAGGCATCGGGGCCATAGGCCGGGCAGAGTTCAGGTCGTTAAAACGGGCTAAGTCCTTGCAGTGCATATACATCCCTAAGACTGTACATACATTATGGTAATAGCAGATCTGTCTTGAAATGACGTCAGGGCCCTTTGCTGCCCGTTACAGCGATTGCAGGCTCATTCTTGACCGCTGGGAGGGTGGGGCATCGGCCGGCGCTCCCAGGGGCCTTGGGGGCTCCGGAATGGGTATTTTAAGCGAGGCTCTGACCGCCCCGGGCAGCTAACGGACAGTGTACATACAAATATGATGGTACAGCAATAGAGACAAGTGGTACATCCAAGGTCCGTTTCCGGCTTTAGTGAGGGCCGGCGTGTGCATCCGCCTTACTCCAAGCGCCCTGAACGAGCAAAAGAGGCTTGTGTGGGCATGCCTGCGGCTTAAGAGCCAGGTTCCGCGCCATGGGCTCAGTTTTGGCTTGCGCCCTTCGACTCGCTGGTCAAGATAACCATCGCGATCACGGCTCTGCGCGATGACCTGCGTCCTTGACAGGTTTTCGAGTCGTTCCTAGAATCCAAGCAGGGTCCTGGGCGTTGGATCCGAAAGCTAAGCTTTTGCATCTAAAAAACTTAAGGAAGTGTGCGCGGTGGTGTTTCCTCCCGCTAAGACCAGCTCGAGTTGAGCTGCCGGATACCCCGAATGCCTGCTGAATCCAATATCGGCCAACGCGAACGCGAAATACTGACTGCCATCGTGGAGACGTTCATCTCCACCGGGGAGCCGGTTGGATCGCGTACGCTGGCCCGCGCCAACCGCGAAGGCCTCAGTCCGGCCACGATCCGCAACGTGATGGCGGACCTGTCGGACGCCGGATTTCTGGAGCAACCCCATACCTCGGCGGGACGGGTTCCGACCCCGGAAGCATATCGCTACTACGTTGAGCAGATGACGGGCAAAGCGCATCTGGCTCCCCAGGAAGAGGCTCTGATTTCAGAGACTTTGGCTGGAGTCAGCGACGTGCAGGAATTCATGGAGCGCACCTCGCACGTGCTCTCGCTGATTTCCCGAAATGTGGGCGTGACGATTGCCACCGGCGGTCCGAAGAACGCCCTGGAGCACGTTTATTTTTCGCGCCTGGGCGATCAGAAGGTACTCGCGGTGGTGGTAACGCGATCGGGCCTGGTCCGCGACCGGGTGCTGCGCATGGATCTGCCGCAGGCCGATCTGGATGTGGCCGCGCGCTACATCAACGAGAATTTTCGGGGCTGGACCATGGAGTCGATGCAGGCGGAGTTGGGTCGACGGCTGGAGCGGGAACGCAGCGAATACGACCGCCTGATGCACTCTTTGGAGCAACTCTATAAGCAGGGAGCGCTTACCAATGATCAGGGCGGGCAAATGGTATTCGTGGAAGGAGCGGCCAACCTGGTCAGCGGCGAGCAGGATCGCGAACGTCTGCGCGAGATGCTGAAGACGCTCGAAGAGAAAGAAAAAGTTGTGCAGCTGCTCAGCGCCTATCTCGATGTGAGGCAGGAAGCGGTGCGGGTGGTGATCGGACTGGATCAGGCCCTGCCGTCGATGCAGAATTTCGTGTTGATTGGGGCTCCGGCACACACCGGAAACGATGTGGTGGGGTCGCTGGCCGTGATTGGGCCCACGCGCATGGATTATCAGCATACGATTACGGCCGTGTCTTACATTGCCCGCCTCTTCGACAAACTTTTGAATGAATCGGAGTGACAAGAAGTTCTTATGGCGAAAGGTAACGGAAAATCGCAAGCTCAAGAATTCGACATGGAACACGAACTTCCGGCAGGTGAAAACGAAGAGAATCCGCAGCCGGCGGCCAGTGGTGAAGCGGCTGCGCCGTCGGGGGCGGAAGCCGAGTTGCAGAAGGTGAAAGCCGAGCGCGATGCCTTGCTCGACCGGCTGGCGCGTTCCCAGGCGGAATTCGAGAATGCGCGGCGGCGCGCGGCGAAAGAGCAGCAGGAACATCGTGATTACGCCATGTCGGACGCGATCAAAGCGTTGCTGCCTGCCCTCGACAGCTTTGAGCGGGCCCTGCATTCGAAATCGGAAGGCGCGGAGTTCCGCAACGGCGTAGAGTTGATTTACAAACAGTTGCAGGATTCGCTGAGCAAAATTGGAGTGCGTCCAATTCCTGCCAAAGGGGAACCGTTCGATCCTCGTTTTCATGAAGCGATCGAGATGGTGGAAACCCAGGATGCGCCGGACCACCAGGTCATCGAGGAATTGCAGCGCGGCTACAAGCTGAAGGATCGTTTGCTGCGCCCGGCAATGGTAAAAGTGGCGAAGAATTCCGGGGAGTGAGTTTCGCAAAACTGAAATTCCAAGGGAAAGGTCTGTTCTGACAACCAACGCAAAACGTGATTACTACGAGGTGCTGGGGGTAACGCGCACCTGCTCGGAGCAGGAACTCAAGAGCGCCTATCGGAAGCTGGCGCTGCAATACCATCCGGATCGCAATCCGAACAATCCGGACGCCGAAGAGAAATTCAAGGAGGTCAGCGAAGCGTACGCGATTCTCGCCGACTCGGAGAAGCGCGCGGTCTACGACCGCTACGGCCACGCCGGCCTGGGAGGAATGCCGGGCGGCGGAGCGGGATTCGATGCCAGCGTTTTCCAGGACTTCAACGACATCTTTGGCGAATTTTTTGGCTTTGGCGATCTCTTCGGCGGTGCTGGTGGCCGCCGCCGCAGCCGTGCTCAACGCGGCGCGGATTTACGGGAAGATCTGAGCCTGGAGTTCGAAGAGGCATTTTTCGGGATCGAGACCAAGGTCAATGTGCGGCGTCATGAGGCCTGCGAGGAGTGTCGCGGCTCCGGAGCGGCGGCCGGAAAGGCTCCGACGACATGCCGGACCTGCGGCGGCCGGGGACAGGTTCGTTACCAGCAGGGTTTCTTCAGCATCGCGCGCACCTGTTCTTCGTGCCAGGGAAGCGGCAGCGTCATCACCGATCCCTGCCCGAAGTGCAAGGGCGACGGGAGAGTGCTGCGGCAGAGAACCATCGATGCCAAGGTCCCGGCTGGAGTTGAAGACGGCACGCGCATCCGCTTCGGCGGCGCGGGTGAAGTCGGGCAATTCGGCGGTCCCGCGGGCGATTTGTATGTTGTACTGCACGTGAAGGAACATCCGTTCTTTACGCGGGAAGGCACCGATCTGCACTGCGTCGTGCCGGTCTCGATAGCGCAGGCTGCGATGGGAGCGGAGATTCGCGTCCCGACCATGGAAGGGGAACACGCTCT
>DAIDGW010000027.1 GCA_027452245.1 Acidobacteriaceae bacterium | reverse complement strand
GGACGGTGTCACCACAATGGAGTGAATTGTGGAGATTGAGTGCTCCGTTCATATCGAGTTGTTTGACCTGGTTGCTTCCGCCCCTTATGATGGAAAAGTTGGTGTTTGCGGCAGCAGCGGTCCCAAGCTAAAACTGCTCTGTTTCGGTTTGAGTATGCCTTCATTCCGTTTGCCCCCTCGTTCAATGGTAGGACAGCTGACTCTGGATCAGCATATCGGGGTTCGAATCCCTGGGGGGCAGCCAATTTAGAATCAGACATTTACCCCTAACATAAGCCCGCCCGCAAGCACTCAGTACAGGTAACTCTAAGTCCTTTAAAGTCGCAGTTGGGCGCACCCGGTATGGCACACTTTACGGCACACCTGGAGTCAGCGCAAATTGAGAAAGCTGCTTAATTTCGAGGTGCTGGAACTCCTGAAATCCACCTGTTCAGGTCGAGATCTTGACGTGGGATGACCATGTAAAAAATCATGCTGGTCCCTAATTGTCGTTGGTTTGAAGTTCACACATATTCGACCGCAAGGGCGATGGTCACCATCTGAAATCGGTGTGCCTGACTTCGAGTCGAACATGGCCCCGCATCAACCGCAAGCGCGCGCCGCCGGATCGCGATTTTCCGCTCAGTATGGCCGTTGGCCCTCGGTCTTGGTGGACCATGTATCAGTCCGGAATGGAACTGCCGGCAGACCAGCGCCATTGAAGAGTGTCGCCGCGGGGTTGGACTGCCATGCGTAGCGCACCTGAGCGGGATCAGGAACGGAAGGCGAGGAGACTACGACGACATCCCCCTCGATGCGGGCGTCGGCCCAGAACCACTTGCGGTCGCTTCCAGCAATGGAGAACTCTTCGAGCTTTGGGCCCTTTACCATGAGCCCGCCATCCGTGTGCGCGAAGTGGAGGCGAATGGCACCAGGGACTCGCTCTACGGATCGGAGCGTTGGTCCGACATAGACGACGTGTTTGCCATAGTATTCCGACAGCGCGCACCGGGCGAGACGATCGCCGACAGGCTCCTTCTCCTTGGAGTGAATGCTATCGGGATCTCCGGTGTCGATGGTGACAGCCAGACACGAATTGGGAACGGTGGCTGCGACGATCGCCTGCGACTCGCGAGTCTCCGCCCATTCGTCTCCATTGACAGGAACCGGACTGCGCTGCATGAAAGCGGGCAGGCTGACGATGTAGAACGGAAAATTGCCTTGTCCGAAGAGCGACCGCCAGGCGGCGATCATGACAGGAAGGATCTCGCGGTATTGATAGCCGCGCGGCGAGTTCTGCTCGCCCTGGTACCAGATTGCACCAGTAATGGAGAGCGGTGCAATGGGTACCAGCATGCCATCATAGAGAACCGTCGGCATCACGGGCCAGTTCTCGTATGCGATGGGTAGAGGCTGCGGCGGCCGGCCGTCTACGCTGAGCTTTGCTTTCCATTGCCCGGCAAGAGGAATGCTGGTCTGATCGCCGAGTGTGAGGTGCAGGTCTGCAGGTTTGGCGAGGAAGCCGCCATCGGGTTTCGTTTTGAATACGCGAATCGCAATAACATTTCGGCCGGGCTCAAGCGCGCGACCCACGAAGTAAAGGCGTGGATTTTCAACCCAGGCACTGCCACCGGCGAACTTGCCGTTGATATAGACGGTGTCCATGCGCTCAATCTCGCCGAGGGAGAGCGTGGCGGGGCCGGGAGGAAGCGGATCAGGCAGGTTGATGACCTTGCGAAACCAGACAACTGCCGGAGCAGAGGGTACGCCGAGCTCCGCGAAGCCACCTGGAACTGGAACTTGCTTCCAACCGGAATCGTTAAATTTGGGAGCGGCCCAGTCTTCTTTCTGGCCGATGTCGTACCGGTCGTACCAGTGCATAACGTAGTTGCCGTATGCGGGTGCGCCTTCGGTTCTCAGCCGGTCAAGCTCGGCGAGCGGAACATCGAAGTCGTGTAGAGGGCGAAGAGCGGTCTCGCTGGCCCATGCCTCGGCGGGGCTACCGCCGACAGAGTCGATGACCAGACCGATAGGAACATGGATCTCCTGATGAACCTTACGCGCGAAGTAGTATCCAACTGCGGAGATCCAACTGGCCGAATCGGATGATACGACGCGCCAATCTCCCTGGATCACATCCACCGGGCGATACGCAGGGCCCCCTCGTACCGTGAAAAAGCGAATTCCAGGATAGTTCGCCGATTTGATTTCTTCATCGGCGTTCATTGTGAACCGGAGCGGCAGTCCCATGTTCGATTGACCGCCACAGAGCCAGACATCGCCAACAAGCACATTGTGCAGTTCAATACTCTGATCGCCCGAGATTTTTACGGTATACGGACCGCCAGGCGCAGGCGGTTGAATCTTGACCTGCCAGCGATGATCGGCCCCGGCTGTTCCGGTTGCGGCCTTGTCGCCGATCTGCACTCGGACTGTATCGCCTGGAGTGGACCAGCCCCAGATCGTGTCGAGCTTGCCACGCTGCAGCACCATGTTGTCGCCGAAGATGGGGCTGACGAACGGCAGCGTTTGAGATGCCCCGCCCGGCATCGATTCTCCAGGCCCGGGCTGTGCAAATACGGCAAGTTCCGCAGCCATCAGTAATGCTGAAGCAACAACGGCGACACGGATGGGTCTAGGGATCATGAGTTCGAACCTCTCGCTTGGAATGGCCGGGTTTATTGGCACCGGAAGTTGCGCGCATCCTGTGTATCGCCGGTTCCTGTATATTGCGCATGCTTTGGATACCCACACAACGGCCGGCTGCGTCCGGGGAACGTCTTTCCGGTAGCGATTACGGAATCAGGAGCTTTGCCTTTCTCGACCCAATCGACAACTGCGGTCAGCATGTCGAAGTGATCCAGGGATGGGCCGCCGCCGCAGTGAGCCATGCTCGGAACCAGAAAGAGGCGGCTCCATGTGGCGACTTTCTCGGCGCCGCCGTTTGTTGCGGCGAGTGAATTGTAATAGCGCAGTGTATCGAGAGGCGAGAACCACGGATCGCTGTCACCGTGGAAGAAGATGAGTTTGCCCCCGCTGAGCGCAAATGTGGAGAGGTTAGTCGATGCCGGTTCCACAAGCGGATCGGACGCATGCAGCGCCGCCTGGTCTACGTCCAGTTCGGTTGCGGTCGTGTAGGGCCCGAAGATTCCACTTTTCCCCATCGCGAGCAAGCCCGGCACTACGCCTTCCATCGCGATCCCGGCATCATAGAGGAAGCCCGGATAGAGTTGCGTGCCGTAGGCGTTTCTCGGTCCCGCGAATGCTTTCTTGATGGCGGCGATTTTTGCCGGGGCGATGCAGGCATTCGTCTGGCCCGGTTTGCACGCGAGGACCGCCGGATCGAAGTTGCAGCCGAGGGGGTCGAAGATCATGCCGTCCGCCACACCATCGCGGGCGTCGCATTGCATCATCAGCGAGTCCATGAAGAGCTTGCGATCACTGTCTGTGAGGAACTTGTCTATCTGCGGCTTGCCCGCGGCATCTTTCGGCGAAGCTTGGTTGTAGGCCACCGGAATCCATTCTCCAATCGCAAGGTTCGAAAGGCCGGTGCGCATAGCGGGATCACCTGACACGATCCCGTTGAAAACGGTCGGATAACGCTGCGAGAGTATCATGCCTTCTCGGCCGCCCGTCGAACAGCCCACGAAATAGGAATAGGCTGCGGGTTTTGTGTAGTAGTGCGCGATGATCTGCTTGGCGACGTCGGCGACTTCAGCATTGGCGAGGAATGCGAAGTCGAGGTACGCTTGTTGGTCGCGCATGAAGGAGAAATCGAATGCTCCGGTCTTTGCTACATGCCCTGTATCAGTGCTCGCTACGACGAATCCGCGGGAGAGCGCGGGTTGATCACCCGCGTAGTTCGCGCCGGCTGGATAAGCAACGATGCCATTGCCTCCTCCGCCGCCCTGCATCATGAAGTCGCCGTTCCACGCGTCCGGCTCTGGAAGCGCCAGTGCAAATCCGATAGCAAACTCTTGTTCATCAACGCCCTTCCGGCGGTTGATCATACCGTGGATCAGGCAATGCGCAGGCAGTGGACCGATCCCGGGAGCGCCGGGATATGGCGGCGTAATCGTCGTGCCCGCGGGCACCCGGTCAGCCTTCGTGATCTCTACGCGATCCAGCTTGAGGGCGGAAAGATCGGAGCAAGATTTCGGCGACTGAGCCGAAACCGAAACAAGGAGTACAGCGGACGATACTACAGCAAGCAATACCACGTTGATTGAACGGATCATTGATGTGCCGTTCCGTTTGCGGTAGCCAGCAATAAGGCGGCTCCGGTAAACATCTGAATTTGACATGTCATACAAACCTTTCTCTCCCCAAAAGTCCTCGATACGGGTGGTTCCTGCTCGCGGCATTCATGGAGCAAATCCATTCTTGCAAGGCTTTCCAGGGTTGCGTTGGTCAGGCATGCCGGTCAGGAGGAATAGTAGCCGCGAAGAATATCCAATGAAAAGGCGAATTTTCGGAAGGCATTGATCGGAATCCTCGATCATAGAGCAGATGCACATCAACCGGTCGATTTTTGCTCCTCGCGATCCACGGCGTTCGGCTTTCAGGTTCATACTCGACCTTGCTGAGCGGGATCGGGTGAACATGCGTGGAGAGGCTATCTGATATTGTCTCGAACTGGACCGCGAGTGTTATGGTGTTTAGGATTCGTCCGAGCAGCGGGATTTGGTGGTTCAAATCCCGAGGGAGATACTCATGCGTTCGACCGGAAGATCAAGATTCAACGTTGCACTCACGATCCTGTCCGTGATGATCTGTTCTGCCACTGGATTGCAGGGCGCCCCAGCATCACAGGCGAACAAGCGGCAGACCGTTCGGCCAGATGTGTCAGAGCGCAACTGGTGGAAGAATGCCGTCATCTACGAAGTCTATCCACGCAGCTTTCAGGACACGAATGGCGACGGCATCGGCGATCTGAACGGAATCACTGAACACCTTGACTACCTCCGGCAGCTGGGCGTCGATGCAATCTGGCTGACCCCGATCTACCCTTCGCCGAACGCGGACTTCGGTTACGACGTCGCCGACTATCGCGACATCAGCCCCGAATACGGGTCGCTGGATGATTTCAACCGTCTGGTGGCCGAAGCGAAGAAGCGCCACATTCGCGTCATCATGGACATGGTAATGAACCATACTTCCGATAAGAACGCCTGGTTCGTCCAATCGCGGTCATCGCGCACAGATCCGTATCGCAACTGGTATGTGTGGCACGACGGCAAGGGAGAGACTGCCAGCGACCAGGGTGCGCCGCCGAACAATTGGGGAACATTCGGCCGTTCATCCTGGGAGTGGGACGCGGAGACGCGCCAATACTACTACCATCATTTCTCTGTGCATCAGCCTGACTTGAATTGGTATAACCCGGCGATCGAGCAGGAATTCAAGGAGATCGTAAGCTACTGGCTGAGGCTTGGCGTCGGCGGATTTCGCTTCGATGCGATTCAGACTCTATTCGAGGATCCCAATCTCCAAGACGAAGCGCCACTTCTCGACAAGAACGGAAAGCCCGTCCTCGATCAGTCTGGTCACCCTCGGCTGGAGCGCACGAAAGAGGGAGATTTTCCGCAGGTTCACACAGTGATGCAGCAGATGCGGGCGCATGTCGACGCATTCGATGCAAATAACTTTCCCGGTACGCGCGTGCTGATAGGAGAGCTCTTCGCGCGCGACACAAGTGACCTCCTGCAGTGGTACGGCCCGCCGCACAAGCCGGAATTCGAACTGCCCATGGACATGCCCGTGGCGTTCGTAAACAAGCCCGATGTGGCGACATTTCGACAGCGACTCGCCGAATCGGAAACGAAGCTCGACGGCAATGTCCCACTGCTGGTGTTCGACAATCACGATCAGCCGCGTATGGACGTGCGTTATGGCGACGGCGTTCACGACGTCGCCATCCAGCGCGTGCTCTCTACCATCTTATTTACAAGCGGCGGCGCTTCTCTGATGTATTACGGAGATGAGATCGGGATGAAAACAACTCTGCCTTCTCGCAAAGAGGACGTAAAGGACAGAATGGGAGGTCTCGCCAACTGGCCGAGGTTCAAAGGTCGTGATGGAGAGCGCACTCCGATGCAGTGGACTGACGGCTCCAATGCGGGCTTCACGACAGGCACGCCATGGTTACCCGTACCGTCCACGGCTACGACGGTGAATGTGAAAGCCGAGGAGGGAGATCCCGAATCGCTGCTCTCCTGGTATCGCACGCTGATCCATCTCAAGAAGACGATTCCGGCACTGGGGCTGGGTAGCACTACCATGCTCGATTCCAAGAACACTAAGGTCTTGAGTTGGATGCGCCGGGTACCGGGCATCCCGGCGGTTCTGATCAGCGTGAACTTCACAGCCGAGCCGCAGACGGTCGATCTGGCGGGGCCTTCCATTCCGGCGAAAGGGAAGCTGCAAACGCTGCTCAAATCGCCCGGCGAATCTTCCCCGAGCCAGCCGGATCACATCGAATTAGCCTCTTTCGGCGTGTACGTCGGCCAGATACAGTAAGGCTATTCTGCCGCAATGCGCTTCGGAGTTGAAATGAAATTATCGGCTGACCATCGGCCCACTTTCTGTCAGAGACTGCTGTTCACAACGGTGGCGGTCTGCGCAGGCTTGTGTTTCGTACCTGCCGCGCCTGCGCAGGCACATGCCAAACCGCCGAATCCGGTTACGATCGACAACGATGGAACGGTCCATGTCCCTGCTCAGTCGGTACCGCAGTCCGCCTACCTCACCCCGGAGGCGAGAGCCTACGTCACTCAGCACCTGAAGGACATGCAGCACCCGCCGCCGAGCCCGCAGGGGGATGGAGTTCCGGGGTTCATGATGCCCTATGTCGAACGGCAAAAGATCCTCTTTCCCGTCGAAACTTCGGACACCAGGATCGGCGGTGTACACGTTGTCGTCTACACGCCCAGGAGCGGCGTCTCTGCACACAATAAGGATCTTGTGCTGATTGAGTTGCACGGAGGCGGGTTTTCAGGGTGTTGGCCTGGGTGTGCGGAGCTGGAATCGATGCCGATTGCAAGCCTCGGCCGCATTAAGGTGATTGCGGTGGACTATAGAGAGGGCCCTGATCACAAGTTTCCTGCGGCGAGTCAAGACGTAGCGGCCGTCTATCAAGAAGTGCTGAAGTCCTATCCTCCGCAGAATATCGGGCTGTACGGATGCTCGGCGGGAGGAATGCTGACTGCAATGTCCGTCGCTTGGTTCCAATTGCACAATCTTCCGCGACCGGGAGCAATCGGCATCTACTGCTCGGGAGCCGGTACACCCAAGGGTAAGAGCTTCATGGGAGGAGACGCGGCTTATACGGCAATGCCTCTTGGAGAGGCGCGTGTCGTACCGCCGCCGGGCTCAACGCCGGGAAAGGAGCACAACCCATCCGCCCACGGCTACTTGGAGGAAACGGATCCCGGCGGTCCTCTTGTGAATCCCGTTAATTCGGCTGCGGTGCTAGCCAAGTTCCCGCCCACACTCATCATCACCGGAACCCGTGACTTCGCACTGAGCGGAGCTCTTTACACGGATGCGCAGCTTTCGAAAGCCGGAGTCGATGCAGAGCTCCACGTGTGGGAAGGACTATTTCACGGCTTCTTCTATAACCCCGACGTACCGGAGTCGAGAGACGCCTATCGCATGATGATTACCTTCTTCGAGAAGCACCTGGGGCAGCGCGGAGGCAGCAACCAGAGGTAGGAAGTCCCCAATACGGGAATTGCTCGGGAATGCAGCCGGCGGTAAGGCCTATTTGAAGCACAATTCTCGTCGGCCACGGATCAACCTGCGGCCGAATTAACTGAGCCCCGGCTGACTTAGTCCTCATGCCTCAGCACCTGAATAAGCGAATTTATTTAATTGTCGCCGACGTCGAACGCTAGGTAGTGTTGGGAGTTCCCGGGACAAGCCTTCAAGATCGGGCATGAAATGCTCGATGCTCCCGGATTTGCATAATTCCAGTTCATTAGGGTCCTAAGCAGCCGTATGTCTGCTCCGCGGTTCGATGTCCAAAGGGGAAGTTGAACCACGGAGGCGAACAAGTCCCGTGCATCGGGAGCGCCTCCGGGCAGATGAATTCTCTGGGTGGAAAATCCCTTCTACCTCGAATCGCGCCCCTGCTACTCCCTGATCAAGACATCCCCCTCGCTCCACCGTGGCTACGCTCCGAGGCAAGCTGATTGTAGGGAAAGCCCTGTCGAAACAAGGCTTGATGAGTGCACACGAAAGGAGACTAGCTAAGCATGGGAGGCCCCCCGGCTCTGCCTGGGTGGCAGTAGAAGTTGGACATTTGCGGGAGTCCATCCAAGAAACTCCAGATCGTGAGCCGCCAAGCACACGAGGAGGAGATCCCGGATGGACGAATATGAGAGTTTAAGCCACAGCAAGTGGGAGTGCAAATACCATGTGATTTTCATTCCCAAATGCCGCCGCAAAACGCTTTACGCAGGCTTGCGCCAGCACCTTGGCGAGGTATGCCGGCGCCTCGCCGAGCAGAAGCAAAGCCGGATTGAAGAGGGCCATCTGATGCCGGACCACTTGCACATGATGATCTCGATTCCACCCAAGCACGCATTGTCGGAAGTGATTGGGTTTGTCAAGGGCAAGAGTGCGATTCACCTTGCGCGAGTGTACGGAGAGCGCAAGCAGAACTTTGTCGGGCAGCACTTCTGGGCGCGGGGGAACATGGTTTCCGCGGTGGGCCGGGACGAAGCGGTTGTTCGTGAGTACATTCGCAACCAGGAGAAGGAAGACCAGCGGCTGGACCAACTTAACCTGTGGAAGTGACCAGCCACCGTTAAGGTGGCCCAACCTAATCGGGGCCGCGTTAGCGACCCCGCTCAAGCCGCTTTGAGCGGCTCACACCGTAAGGCCCCCGGCTCTGCCGGGGATACTTACCTATAACTGGAAGCTCTTCACCTATAACGCGGGTGGCGACTGGTACTACGAGGACTTCGGTCTCGGGTATGCAAGCGGCAAGGCGGTGAACTCCGTTGCATTGACGCAGTTCACCATGAATGCGGGCAGCCACATGCTCGATACAATGCCGATGCTTGGCTGGGTGGCCAAGGAGTCGGAAAGTGGCGGTAACCGCAAACGGAGCTTTTCCGTCGGTACTTAAGGCGCTCAGTGCTCCGTCGATCCCTACAATCAAGATGCCGGGGACGGCCTGCAAACGGATTGCAAGACGCCTGTAACATCCAATGCGGCGACGAATGCGTATTATCCGCTGGTCGATAGTGCCAGTGCCTGCACGACGGGCAACTGTCTGTACCGGGATGAATGGGCCGCAGCGCTCTCAGGCGCCTTTGGCAGCGCCACATGCAATGTACCCTACTCAGCGATCAGCAGTTGTCACTTCTATGACATGGATAACGAGCCGGAGATCTGGAATGGCTCGCACAGGGATGTACATCCCACCCCTCCTGGTTACAGCGAAGTGGCACATCTCTTTGTGACTGAGGGAGCGGCGCTAAAGACCTGGGATCCGAATGCGATTCTTTTCGGCCCTGTCACTTGCTGCTGGAACTTTCTCTGGTCGGCAGGCAGTTCGAGCGACGGGAGAAGCACCTATGCCGGAATCGACTACGTGCCGTGGTGGTTGAACCATGTTTATTGGCTGGACCAGATCCATGGAGCGCGCACGCTCGACGTATTTGACATACATGCCTATGTCAGCCCCAACGTCTCCACCACCAGCTACACCAACTCGCAACTGCACGCTGCCGCCGGCTCGGTTTATCGCACCTATTGGGATCCGACATACTACAACTCCGGATACGATGCGGATTGGATCACCACAACCGAACCAACTCGCGGCATAACCTTTCTTATCCCGCGACTCAAAGCGCTGGTGAATGCTATCTATCCTGGAACACCGCTCTCCTTCACGGAGTGGGAGTCGTTCCTGGTTCCACAGAGCGAGTGGGATTTCGCCACGGCACTCTCCGACGCGGATGCCTTTGGCTTGATGGGCCCCGAGGGACTGAGTTTTTCCACGCGCTGGGGCGGACCGTCGGCGACAGACAGCACTACCAATGAGCCTCATCCCAACTACCAGGCTTTTAAACTGTACACCTCCTACGACGGAGCAAAGCACGGCTTCGGGGCGCTCTCCGTCTTAGACCAGAGCAATGCCAATCCGGACCTGTTCACCAGCTACGCTGCTCTTGATGCAACCGGCAGTACGATGACGATCATGGTCCTGAACAAGGATCCAGGCAACGCGACAAATGTCGCCTTTGACGTGACTGGCTGCAGCCCGTCCAGATTTACTGCTTACACGCTGGTCTCAACCAATCCGGGCTCAATCACTATGTCGGCCTCCACCGCCTGGAGTGCAACGCAGAGCTTTGCAGCCAACAGCATCACACTGTTGGTCGTCAGCGGATCCCAGCCCTCTAAGCCCGCTTCGGAGTGGTATTTGAATCCCGACGATCTGATGATTCCGGCTTCCGGCACGGGAATTCTCAATCCGAGAATCATCAGCGGCACGGCCAATGTAACGCTGAACTCAGCGGTCTTTGATGCCTCCCAGGGCGCCGCAGCGTGCAGTGGCTCTCTCACGCTGACCAACTCGACGATCACTCCCACGATGCCGGCCACCATCACCGTCAACCCCGGCAGCACTCCCGGTTTCTGTCACTATACGGTCACCGGAAACGATGGTACATCTACGCAGACCGAGGGCGGCTGGATCGTCGTCGGCAAACCCGCCGCCACACTTGCTGTCAGCGGAGGCAACAATCAATCAGGCACAGCTGGAACGGCTCTCTCGCAGCCTCTCTCCGCCGAGCTATCTTCCATCCCCTCCGGCTTTACGGCCACGGGCGCCGAGGTTCTGTACACTACCTCGGGCGGCATGCTTTCCAATGGCACTACAAGCGGGACCAGCGTGATTGCCACGACTAACTCTTCTGGAAGCGCATCCGTCACACTCACCTTGCCTTCGACAAAGGGGACCGTGACTGTGACCGCTCAGGATCAGTTCGCGTTGGGAGGAACTTCAATCACTTTTACTGAAGCTGCTAACTAGCGCGACATCATTCCCAAGGGACTCTTGCATCAAGAAGCTGCGCCCCGGAACCTTGAGGAGCGCTGACCGAAACGGCATCCTGACTGTGACATACACCCTGTGCAAAGGTGTAGGCTCATACGCAGAATCATCGGAGCCCATCGATTGCGAATCGCACTGACTATTCGGTCGACGATTGTTTCAGCGCCTGTGTCCAGAAGCAGGAACGCAACAGTTGACGCAAGCTGTGCAAGCCACCCCTGCAAGCACGTATTCGGTGCGAAGAGGAACATAATGCCATATTGTCTTCAATCGGCGCAGACCTGCCGTCTCCGGCTTTCTGCGATCCTGCTGATAGCCATTCTTTTTGGCTGTATTTCTGGCCCACGAAGCAGCAACGCGCAAAACGTCTCTGCATACCCGAACGGGCCTGGCCCAGGGCAACTCTTCGTCGGCACCTGTTATCAACCCGTCGACCGCTCGCCTGAGGAAATCGAGCACGATATCGCCATCATGAAGCGCGCCGGCTTCAATGTGGTCCGCATGGGAGACCTGTCTTGGGACTCCTTCGAACCAGAGCAGGGCAAGTTTGACTTTGACTGGTTTGACAAGATCATGGACAAAATGCAGGCCAATGGCATCCGAGTGATCCTCGACATTCCCGGCACGCCCGCGCCAATCTGGCTGCACCGCGCCTATCCCGGCGTTGACATCATCGCCCAGAATGGCACCCGCCTTCCGCCTGCCGAACGTTACATGGATGACATCAGCGATCCAGACTATGTGCGCGAAGTCAACAAGCTTGCTGACGCCATGATGAAGCGCTATGCGCACCATACCGCGGTCATCGCCGTAGGCTACGACAACGAGATTGGCAACGGTTACATGTCTTACTCTGATGCCGACCGCAAGCGCTTCATCGACTGGCTCAGGAAGAAGTACGGAACCATAGAAGCACTCAACCAAGCGTGGGCAACGCAGCGCTGGTCACGTCGCCTGAACAGCTTCGAAGATGTCGATCTTCCGCTCGCCAATGGCCCTGGCCCGTCTGAACGATATCTCGACCTGCATCGCTTCTGGTCCGATGTGACCGTGGAGCGTCTCAACGAACTCGACGAAATTCGCCGTCGCGATATGCCCGATATTCCGTCTATCTCGAATCTGTGGGACACAGCGCCTCGACGCGGCTTCGACTATCTCAGTACCTACAAATCTTATGTCTCCTTTGGTGCAGAGGGCTTTTATCCTGGTGATCCGATCAGTGGAGCATTCGGTGCGCTTATGACCAAAGGCGACTTGGCTACGCCCATCTGGTTCAACGAGTTCACGGCAGGGGGTGGCGGTTTCTACGGCACACCCGGCCGAAGCCGCATGTACGCCAACCTGGGCCTCTTAATGGGTGTACAGGGCATCCTTGCCTGGACATTCAACAGCCACCTGGGCGGTGAAGAGCAGGCGCTCTTCGGTCTGCTCGACCACGACGGCACTCCATCGTGGAAGGTCGACGAATTTGCTGGCATCGCGTCGGAGTTCAAACAGCTCTCGAAATTCGGCTTCCCACGCTACACGCATCCACAGGTCGCCATCGCGTATTCCTTTGCCTCCTTCGTTGATTCCCATCCAAGTGGCCCCTCCAACACCACGCTACAATACTTCAAACCTTCATACACAGAGCAGGTACAAGCCGCATTTGAACCCTTGTTCCAAGCGAACATAGACACTGCCATCATCAATATCGGACATGACAGTCTTTCGCCGTATAAGCTGGTTGTGGTGCCTGCAGATTATGTAATGGACTCGGCCAGCGCCAAGGCCCTGCAAGATTATGTGGCTGGCGGTGGTACCGCGTTGATGACGGCGTTTTCAGCAAAGGTGGACGAGCACGGCCGCTGGTTCAACACGCCGCTCCCGGGTCGTTTGAGCGAGGTGTTCGGTCTCAGGACAAACGCGTTCTACGATGCTATATCCGGTATCAAGATTGAATGGGACGGCAGATCGATTCTGACCAGCTTACATCGCTATGAAGTGCTTGAGCCCTCCACTGCCAGAGTTCTTGCGCGCTTTGTAAATACTCCCGGCCACACTCCCGCTGTCACCATCAACCAATTCGGAAAGGGCAACGCCATTTATCTCGCTACAGAGTCAAACGCCGCCGCAATCAAGCCTGTCTTGAACCATATCTATAAGCTGGCAGATATCCAATCGGGGCCCAGCACACCGGACGGTGTCTTCGCAAGAGTGGTCGATGGCCGAACCTTCTACGTAAACACCACACCGCAAGAGCAGAGAATCCCAATGAATGGACGCAAGCAGGGAATCGTTACCCATCGTGTCTACGATCGAGCGCTGATCCTTGGTCCGGGGCAGTCAGATCTGATTCCTTGACCGGGCATTCCATGGGGTTTGGGCCGATGGAAGCTGAAGAGGCTGTGGCTGGAGGCGTTCGGCTCAAACAGGTTGGTAAAGCGAGACTCGATCCGGTGGACTGATCGGGGAACAGTAGTGGCCGCCGCGGTGGAGGCAGGCTGGCCGCCGGACAACCGGGTGTTGATTAAATCGCTCGCTAGCACCGCACCGTACTACCAGCACCAAGTTGGGAGGGTGGAATTGCTGGGGTCGAAGAGCGAGGTCAAGTGGACGAGGGAGTCAACCGGCCTTAGATTTGAGGTCCCTCAGGATCCGCCCTGTGTTTGGCCAATTGTTTCAAGATATTGCCAACCTCAATGCTGTCCGGCTAGTACTACGGTGTTGTGCGCCGTGAAAAGGCGCTGGTCCACCGGTTACCTGACATGGAGTGACCTGTTGTCCCATCGGCGCTCTTGAAAAGCAGACCCGGGTCACCGCTCAAAAGGTCCGAAGGGAATCGGGAAGTCGACTGCGGTTAGCCTGGCAAGAATCTGCAGGCCAATGGAGGATCCTTAAGTAGTCCAACTGGCAAGTGATCACAATCACAGCTTGCTTTGGCTTCTTTGATGACAATATGGCCAAGCACGCAATATTATGAACACATGAGAGATCGCAAACAATTTATCGGACAGGCAAAGATGCTCAAGGCTCTAGCGCATGAATCCCGACTCATGATTGTGGACCGCCTGAGCCGCGGCGAGTGCTCAGTTGGGGATCTCAGAGACCTGCTCGGCGGCGATCTGTCGACAGTGTCGAAGCACTTGGCCCTATTACGCGCGCACGGCATTGTGGAGGACAGACGCGAGGGAACTACCGTGTATTACCGATTGCTGACGCCTTGCGTCTGCAACATTTTCACATGTGCTACGCAGGTCTTGAAGGAGCGTCAGCGCTAGCAGTGCTCGACGCGCCTCGCGGGGAGAAGTGACGATGCTCGGTTTCCGTGAAGAGCTTACGTTGACGAATTTTGAAGACTCCGGAAATTGCGGCAGCCTTTATCGCGCGCGCACTCATCCGGTGAAGGAAATGATCTTGGTCAATTTCGCCTGTTGCCTCGAGGAGCGCAGCAGGTCGGTGGTGAAGAAGCAGGCTGCGCGAGTCTGCCGGTAGACCTATTAGCAAAGATATCCAGATAAGCGATGTTGCGCCCGCTACAGCGATCAAACTCTCCTCAAGTCCAACGTTGCTGAAGCTGAGCGCGGCGGTCTTGTATGTAGGAGCAACACGCTACGGCGGTCCCGCCATTCTCGCGCAAATGAAACGGAAGTTTGTTGACGATAGAGGATGGCTCAGCGAAAAGGACTTCATGGATGCGCTAAGTCTGGCCCAGATTCTCCCCGGCGCGTCGGGCGTGAGCTTGATGGGGTATATCGGCCACAAGCTGCGAAGACCCTGGGGCGGCATTCTGGCGCCGGCATGCTACGCTCTGCCTGCCACGGTGCTGATGCTGGGGGCTTCGTGGGCTTACTTTCGATACCAGGCCATCAAAGTCGTCCAGTCTCTCTTCGCCGGACTGGGAGTGCTGGTTGTGGCACTCCTGATCTACGCTACGTTCAAGTTGGGGCAGTCGGTGCTTAAGCAGAGCGCCGCCTCAAAGTATCGAGGCGTGCTCATTGCGTCGCTGGCATTTCTAGGACTCTGCTTCGGGCACCTCAATGGCATTGTCCTCAACGTTGGCGCGGGTTTGCTTGGATTGGTGTTCTACTCCGTTACTGGCAGATCGGGACATCATGACGGTCCAACGGAACCCATCGCACCGGCGGCGCCAAAATGCGTTGCTAGCCGGAGGTCTTATGTGCCCTTGCTGGCAGCAGTGGCTGTCGTCCTCGGCATGACCTGCTTTCCGCGGACGCGGCATCTCTTTGCAACCTTCTTTGGCATCGGAACACTCGCATTCGGCGGCGGCTTCGCGGCAATTCCCCTGATTCAGAGTACGGTTGTCGATCATCTTCACTGGCTCTCCCTTGCGCAATTTCGCGACGGAATCGCATTAGGACAAGTCACACCGGGCCCGGTGTTCATCACCGCGACCTTTATTGGCTACAAGGTGATCGGAGTCGCGGGAGCGCTCATCGCAACGGTGGCGATTTTCATGCCCTCGCTTGCCGCCTTGATTGCGCTATCAGAGGTACACAACGCCATCCGGAACCTACAGCCGGTCCAGGCAATCATCCGCGGCATCCTCGCCGGATTCATCGGCATGCTGGAGGCGGTGACTTTGCAGTTTGCTGTGACATCCCTGGTGGCATGGCAGGCATGGTTGATCTGCTGTGGATTCTTGACACTCGTTGGGTATTTCAAGAAGGACGTGCTTTGGGCAATCGCTGGAACTGCGGTGATCTCGCCGCTGCTCTTCCGATAAGCGATGCGGATTTGAGTGCCCGATCTGTTGTACCGGGGCTTGCACTTTGGTGCTGACTTGGAGCACGATCATGATTAGTCACGGAAATTCAGGACAAGACGGAAAAGTCGAGGTTCGTCATGGTTGAGATTGCGAGTGCGGCAATTCTCAGCGGCATTTGGCAGGCTTGCTCGGTCTGTACGTCACGGATTGGATTGCGGAAGGAACTCTGGCCGTGCAGATGGCCCCATGGCCGGCGATGTAGCCTGGACCACGCACGCGCACCTAACTTTGCCGTAAGCGGCATTGCGATTCCGGGATGCGGCCGTAAACATGCAGTCGCGATAAAAGACGCGGAACCGCTGGCCTGAGATGCACTTGTGGATTTGGTGGATCGCCGAAGAGGTTCGATCACTTGCATGATTCAGCCAATTACACTCGCGATCATCCTGGCCTTCCTGAGCGCGCTCATTCATGCCATGGGACTCCTCGGCCTGCTTTACTGGCAAACGCGTCAGTGGCCACAAATCGAGGTGGACTTTCGTCCCCGGCGCAATTTACCTGTGTTCTTGCTGCTGTTTGGCGTGATTCTCACTCTGCACCTGATCGAAATCAGCCTGTGGGCCGGCGTCTATTTATGGAGGCATTGGCTACCCGACTGGGAGTCAAGTCTTTACTTCTCGGCCACAAGCTATTCAACCACCGGCTACGGCGATATTGTGCTGCCCCGGGCATGGCGTTTGATCGGAGTAATGGAATCGATTACAGGGGTACTGCTGCTCGGATGGTCCGCAGCATTCTTCTTCACCGTAGTACACCGCTTTTTTGAGATTCGAATCCGCCGCTGGCAGCGCGAGAGGGGCGGAGAATGAGTGAGTTTAGCAGCCCCTGTCCATCGTGCAGAACGCTCACACGCCTGCTTGCGCGGCTTTTCGCTCTATTGGTCGCCTGATTTGCGTTAAAACCCTCATAGCCAATGTGACAGCAATCACAGCGAGCACTATGACTATATGGCAATATGGCCAATATAGCAATCATGGTCTGCTCTATGGACAAGCGCAATCCCTTCTCGAATCAGGCAAAGATACTCAGGGCTCTGGCCCATGAATCCCGCCTGATGATTGTGGACCGGTTGAGCCGCGGCGAATGCTCGGTGGGTGATCTCCACGAACTCGTGGGCGGCGATCCGTCGACTGTGTCGAAGCACCTTGCGCTGTTGCGTGCGCACGGCGTCGTCGAAGATAGGCGCGCGGGAACCACCGTGTATTACAAGTTGCTTGCGCCCTGTGTCTGCAACCTATTTACGTGCGCAACGCAGGTGTTGAAGGAAAGAAAGAGGTGATATCAGATGATTTCCGAACAGAAACCAACTGTAAAACAAGTATTCGGCATGATGCGCAAAACCATGGGGTCGATTCCTTCGGCCATCGAAAAGGCGGTAGCGGTTGATGAGGGACTCTTGTACGAGCATCTGCGGTCCAGGGCCTACGCCATGCCGGCCGAAGGAGCGCTCGACGACGAGACCCGCACGCTGATCTATCTTGCCTCGGCACTCGCCGCAAGCAGTAAAGCTTGCGTCCAGGCGATGGCCAACAAAGCGAGGATGCAGGACATTGCGCCGGGCAAGGTATTGGAGACGGTGCGTATTGTGCGACTTGCCCTGGCGACCAAGATCATTGGTGACGCCGAGCCGGTGTTTGAAGCGATGGTGCAGGACAAGCGATAGAAGCGGCGAAGAGCAGGAATGCCCCGCCCGAACCGGTGGCATTCAATCCGCCTTGCGGGAGAGATCTGGCATGAAACGATTCCTTCGAAACTATTTGAAGTGGGGCGTTCCCATTCAACTCATCATCTTCATGATGGTCTGGCTGAACGGGACTTTCCATCGCGGCACGATTCATCCCGGAAAGGTGACGGCAGCGGAGACATTTACAGCGGGCATTCAGTTCTATACAGTCGCCGCGGTGAACGAACCGCAGGTGGTGGAGGCAGTGGGGACGGTGCAGCCGCAATTCAAGACTTCGGTCTCCGCCCGCGTGACCGCCAATGTTGTCGAGTTGCCGGTTACCGCCGGACAGCATGTTCGCAGCGGTGACCTGCTGGTCCGGCTCGATGACCGAGATTTTCGCGCAAGAAGACAACAGGCACAGGAATCGCTGCGTCGCGCCGAAGCGACGCGGGATCTGGCGCAGAGCGACTATACGCGAGACAAAGCTCTCTTCGAGAAAACGGTTATCCCGAAGTCGGAGTTCGACGAGACGACGCTGCGCTTGAAGACTTCAACCGCCGATGTTGCAGCATCTGAACAGGCCGCGCATGACGCGGAGTTTGCCTCTGGCTATGCCGTCATTCGCGCGCCATATGATGCAATCGTTGTCGACAAGCTCTCCGATGTCGGCGACATGGCCACGCCCGGAAAGCCGCTGCTGACTCTATACGAAAGTGGCAAGCTGTGGCTGGAGGCAGCCGTTCCGGAGGAACAGGCGGGCGTGCTACGCATTGGCAAGACCTACGTGATCCACCTGGATTCGTTTGGTCAACAGATGCAGGGTCGGTTGGTGGAGATCGTGCCTTCGGCCGATTCGTCCAGCCGCACGATCACCGCGCGCGTCGCCCTGCCCTGTACCCAGAATGTCTTCCCTGGGCTCTTTGGCCGCATGTTGATACCGGTCGGCGAGCACGCTCGCATCATGATTCCGCAAGCGGCTGTTCTGCGCATAGGCCAGCTGGCGATGGTGGATGTGGATCAAGCCGGGGTGTTGAGACGGCGTTCGGTGCAGGTGGGTCGTCTGATCGGCGACCGCATCGAGATTCTCAGCGGACTCGCGGCCGGCGAGAAGGTGTCGCTCACTCCACGGAAGGAGCAGCAGCTGTGAAGCACGATGGCGAAGGCGTGACAATTCGGATTGTCCGCACCTTTCTGGAATCGCATCTGTCGATTGTGCTGATTCTGCTGGCGCTCATCGCGGGCGGCGCAGCCCTGCTGGTCACGCCACGTGAAGAGGAACCTCAAATCGTCGTTCCCAACGCCGATGTTTTTCTTTCTTATCCTGGCCACTCGGCCGAAGAGGTTGAGAAGCTCATCTCGGCACCGGTTGAGCGCTATCTCTATCAGATTGACGGTGTGGAGTACGTGTATTCTCGCTCGATGCCGGGGCAGAGCATCATTACGGTCCGCTTCTATGTGGGACAGGATCGCGAGCGCAGCCTGGTCAAACTCAACAAGTGGCTCACGCAGAATGCGGATAGGATCCCGGCAGGCGTCACCGGCTACGTGGTCAAGCCGCGAGAGACCGACGATGTTCCCATCGTTACCTTCACGCTGACGAGTCCCAGTCGCGACGATTATGACCTTCGGCGCATGGCCGAAGAGGTGCAGAACCGCCTTCAGGCGGTACCCAACTCAGGCATCAGCTTCATCGTCGGGGGCCGTCCCCGCGAAGTGCTGGTGCGGCTGAATGCGGAGCGGATGGCAGGCTATCATATTGCTCCGTTGGACATTGAACACGCCCTGGCGGGAGCCGACAGCAATCTTCAGTCTGGTTCCTTTACTCGCGGCGACCGTGATATTCGCGTGGAGACAGGGAAGTTCTTCGCGAGCGCGTCTGACGTTGCGTCCTGCGTTGTGGGCACCTCCGGTGAACGGCCTGTGTATCTGCGCGATGTGGCAGATGTAACCGACGGCCCCGGAGAAGTGACCGACTATGTGCGCCTCAGCCAGGGCGCCGCATGGAACCTGAACAAACACGCTGGTTCGGCGGGCACATGGGTCGGTGCCGTCAATCATCCGCGGCAGCCGCTGCTGTTTGAACAGCCTGCCGTCGCCATTGCCGTTGCCAAGCAAAAGGGCACCAACAACGTCACCGTGGCACGAGCCCTGCTGGCCAGGATGGACCAGATCAAACGCGAAGTGCTGCCTGCCGATGTGAACGTTGCCGTTACCCGCAACTACGGCATCACCGCGGATGACAAGGTCAACGAGCTTGTCGAAGGCTTGGTTGTCGGTATCATTGTGGTCATCGCGCTGCTGACCATCGGCCTCGGTTTCGGAGACGCCATGGTGGTTGCAGTTGCCGTCCCCTGCGTCTTCGGTTTCACTCTGGCTGCAAACTACCTGTTCGGGTTCTCGATCAATCGCGTCACTCTGTTCGCCTTGACTGTCGCGCTGGGCCTGTTGGTGGACGACCCAATCGTCGATGTCGAAAACATCCATCGCCACTTCCGCATGGCGGGCAAAGCGACGCGCCAGATCGTCCTTGAGGCAGTCAACGAGGTACGGCCTCCGCTGATTGCCGCAACCATCGCCGTCATGATTTCGTTTTCGCCGCTCTTCTTTGTCACCGAGGAGATGCACGATTATCTGCGCCCCATGGCAGTCAATGTGCCGATGACCATGCTCATGTCCATGGTCGTTTCCTTCACCATTACGCCCTGGCTTGCGTACTGGGTCATGCGCCGGCGTTACAAGCCACGCAAGGACGGCAAGGTTCCCGAGAAAGAAGCAGCTGAAACTGACGTGAAGCAGATGTGGACCTATCGCTTCTTCCGTCCTCTGCTGGAACCATTGCTCACGCGGCGCAGGAACCGTTACATCTTCATTGGCGTGATTGCGTTTGCCTTCATCGGCAGCCTGATGCTGGTCGGAACCCGGCGTGTCAAGCCCAAGCAGCTACCGTTCGACAACAAGGATGAACTCCTGCTGGTACTGGACATGCCGAGCGGCACAAGCCTGGAGCGAACGGACGCTACTTCACGTGACTTTGAAGGCTATCTCCGCACGGTCCCGGAAGTCACCGACTTCGAGTCGTATGTCGGTACTGCCTCGCCGTTCGACTTCAACGGCATGTCGCGCCGCTACTTTCTCCGACAGGCGCCCGATAAGGGCGATATCCGCGTCAACCTGATTCACAAGACAGACCGGACGCAAGGCAGCCACGAAATTGCGTTGCGATTGCGTAACGATTTGAATGCAATTGCACAGCGCGATGGGGTGAAGCTCAAGGTTGTCGAACTGCCGGCCGGCCCGCCGGTGATGTCCACGGTGGTGGCCGCGGTGTACGGCCAGCCTGGCGACAGCTACGAAAATCTGATCCACGATGCGCAAATTGTGAAGCACAGGATGCGGCAGGAGCCTGGCATTGTGGATCTGGACGATACGGTCGAGGAAAGCCAGGAAAAACAGCTCTTCACCGTAGATAAGGCCAAAGCCGCATTGAACGGCGTGACGACCGACGACATTAATCGCACGGTAAGTCTGGCGCTATCGGGTGCGACGGCCGGGACGGTTGCAATCCCCACTGAGCGCAACCCGCTGCCGATTGTTCTTTGGCCGGAACGCGCAGACCGCTCCAGCACAGCAGATCTCTCAAGCATGTATGTGCACGGCCAGAAGGGGAACCTCGTTCCCATGTCGCAGTTGGGTAGCTGGCAGCAGACGATCGAGAACAAGACCATCTATCACCGCAACCTGGAGCGTGTCGTGTATGTTACGGCGGAAATGGCTGGCCGCCCGCCCGTCGAGACCATCCTTGATATTCGCGCCGATCAGCGGACTCCAGAGCAACTGGCAGCAGCAGGGCATCCCAAGCAGAATGCAACTCCGCGCCCGCTGAACACGCGGACGTTGTTCAAGAAGGGCGGCGGAATTCTGTGGGCCGTGCCGGACGGCGTCACGGTGAACTGGTGGGACGAGGGAGAAATGCGCCTCACCATGCACATCTTCCGCGATCTGGGAATCGGCTTCCTGGGTGCGTTGCTGGCGATCTACATTCTGCTCAGTCAACAGACGGGCTCGTTCCGGTTGCCTATCGTCATCATGATGGCGATTCCTCTGATGGTCATCGGCGTCATGCCGGGGTTCTTCCTGCTCAACCATCTGGGCACGCGGCAAGTAGGCGGCTTTGCTGATCCGCTCTTCTTCAGTTCGCCAGCCATGATCGGCATGATCGCGCTCGCCGGGATCGTCACCAGAAACTCCATTATCATCGTGGATTTTGTGCACATCGCCCTGGCGCGCGGACGCACACTGATTCAGGCCCTCATCGAGAGTTGCTCCGTGCGTTTGCGTCCGATCCTGCTTACTTCGGGCGCCGCCATGCTGGGCGCATGGCCCATCACGCGGGACTCGGTCTTCGCAGGCCTGGCGTGGTCGCTGATATTCGGGCTCTTTGCTTCCACCATCTTCAGCCTGCTCGTGATTCCGGTTGCTTACTACATGATGTACGAAAAAATGCCTGGTCACGGTTTACCTGAAAACTTTCACCTACGCGAGGTTGAACCTGTGACCGGCGATACGGAGGCTCTGGTAGCGAAATGACCATTAAGAATTTGCTGACGATCTTCGTTCTGATCGGCCCCATTCTGCTAAGGGCACAACAGCAGCCTCCCATGCAAAGCCAGCTCACACTTGTACAGGCCGTTGAGTACGCATTGCAGCACAGTCCGGATTTGCAGACATCTGTTGCCGAAACGTCAAAGCGCCAGGGCAATGTGACAACGGCGCGTTCGGCGCTATTGCCGCAACTCGATGTTGCTGGAGACTTCGATCGCAGCCGTCTTGCGCATGGCTATCCAGGCGGCACGGAGCCCTCCGTCCTACGCTTTGCTCAGACGACCTATTCGGCCAGTGCAAACCTGAAAATGCTCGCCTGGGACTTTCAGCAGACTTCACTGCAACTCTCTGCGGCTCGCGAGCGCCTATCGGCCTCGCGGATTCTTACCGACCGTCAGAGGCAAGAGGCCATTTTTCAGGTTGCACAACTCTATTTGCAAGAGCTCACCTATCAGGATCTCCTGCAAGCCAATGACGCGACACTCAAAAGCCTGCATTCTCTGCTTGACCGTACCAACGAGCTTGTGAAGGCTGGGCGCGCTGTGCCTGTCGATGCATTCAAGATTCAGACGCAGATTGCCGAGATCGAAAGCGATTCGGCCACGCTTGAAGCCGGCCGTCAGGCTACACTTAGCTCGCTTGCGGCGACTATGGGCTATGAGGGGAAACTTCCGACTCTTGTGTATTCTGCCGTAACTTCTGTCGCATCGCCGGCGTTGGGGGATCAGCCGCAATTGGTGAAGGATGCTCTGGCGGAGCGGCCCGACGTGAAGGCGGCAATCTTCGAAACTCAATCTGCGAGCAATCAGGAAAGGGCCGTTCGCCGCTCCTATTGGCCCCGCATCGACTTTCAGGCCGCCGCCATCGAGTACGGTGGAGTCAATCCGGTGGGATTCCCTACCCTCATTGGCCGCATTCTGCCCGGCCTCTCTGTGCCCAACTTCGCCACTAAAAGCACTGCGAATGACTGGACCGTTGGATTGCACATCGGCATGCCTCTGTTTGACGGCGGCAAGCGCAGCGGCGAGATCAAGGCCGCAGCGGCGCAGACCGACCAGGCGCGGTTTGCCGAACAGAAGACCAAGCTGAACGTCATGCGCGAAGTACAAACCTCCTACGCCGATCTCGAAAGCGCAAGGGCGCGGGTGAAAGCCATGCAGGACTCCGTTACACAGGCTCAGGAGATTCTGAAGAATGAGCAGACCAAGTATCAAGTTGGCCGCAGCGTGATCAACTTTGTTCTGGAAGCCGAAGCCGGTCTTCGCACCAGCCAGTCGCTGTTGTCTGAGGCTCAGCGCTCAGAGTCGATTGCGGCCTTGTCGCTCGAACTGGCGACAGGAAGCATCAACGCAGATTCGCCAGACCTGCACCAGTAGGAGGGACCGAAATACGGGCATCCAGTGGGGCTCCAGCAAGCCAGTGTGGCGGAGTGGTCAGGCTCGTTTGTGGCGGCTTTGCTTGAGGCGACAGGAGTCTGCGTTCATCTCGAGGATGTGGACGTGGTGGTGATGCGATCGAGCAGGGCGCCGGTGAGGCGTTCGTATTCCGCGTCCGACAATGGCAGCGTAGGCGGCTCTTCCGCCTGTATCTTGGGCGGCGCCGGAATTCGCCCTGACCACCGGGCCTCAAAGCCATAGCGGAGGAAGTTACGAAGACGTTCCCGGACATTGGCTTGTGTATAGCTGCTTGTTGGGTAGACACCTTCGCAGGTGGCGCGGAAGTCTGCCAGCAGTTCGCATGGGATGGCTTGGACGGTGTAAACGGCTTGGCTCTCGCAATACTGGCGCATTTGCCAAGTACGCCGTCTGTGATGCCCAGCACGCGCTTGTCTTTGAGGAATACGTCTGTAGACTCTTCGATCGTTCTTCCCTTTGTCTTCTGGCCGCTCATCCGGCGTGCGCCCAAACCGGTTGGTCCTGGAGCTGGCGCTTAATCTCTTCCGCCTCTTCCCATCAGCGCGTACCGGCCTTGCGGCGGTGCTGCACTCCGTTCTGAGTCCAACGGAAGTGCTTGCGGCAACTGCAAGGGCGGGAAAACTCATCCCCGGCGTACTTGCAGCCTTCTGAATGCCGGACAAAGATGGTGATTACGGGCGTGCTCTCTGTGCCTCCAAACTGCGAAGCATGGCAGCACAACGATAGCGCATCATGTAAGCAAAATTAATAACTTATTTATTTTCAACGCGATATATCTGGCGGAGAGAGTGGGATTCGAACCCACGTTAGAGTTACCCCTAAACACGCTTTCCAAGCGTGCGCCTTCAGCCACTCGGCCATCTCTCCCGCGACAGGCTAACTCTCTGACTCTACCATAGCGCAGCATCGGTGGATGC
>DAIDGW010000026.1 GCA_027452245.1 Acidobacteriaceae bacterium | reverse complement strand
GGTCTCGACGGGAAGCTCTTTCAAGGTGAGCACGCGAACATAGTCGTCATCCACGCGCAGATAACCGCGATGCGCCTCCAATTCCGAATCGCATACCTGCCAGTCGAGATGGCGCACACTATATAAGGGCGCGTCCTGAATCTTGGAGGGGCGGAAGTTTACGAGACGCCGGACAAGCCGGAAGGTCTTCTCCGCCCCTGGCAGCTCGACCGTGGTAAGGTCGTTTAGCTGCCCACTCAAACTCTGTATCTTTTGCTGCAAGCGCAAACGGTCACGCTCGATCTGCTCATAAATCAGCGTCCGCTCTTTGCTGGCGGAGAACAGCGCGTGCAAGTCGCGGAGCGACGAGCGCGGCTGTTTCGGCAATGCGGCGAGGGCGTGCAGCAAGCCAGTCTTGGCGTAGCTGCCATCGATCATGACCACCCAGTAAATCTCGATGGAATAAAGCCGGTCAGACTTCGATTGAAGAAATGCAGAACGTTGTCCCACAGCGGCGCGGACCAACGAGTTGTCATACTCGGCGTGCGGGATAGCCGGGTGATTGCGCTTGAATAGAATTTGATAGAGACGTGTGCCGTCATCAAGGCTGCGGAACGCCGCTTCCAGCCGTTTCACCGCATAATCTCGACCGGCATGGTCCAGGCTTTCGTAATCAACCCCGCCGATATTCAGCGCCACCCCGAGGTCGCCCGATTTAGTCAGAAAGCAGTGCTCGTCCCAAAACCCGTAGAGGTTGATCTGCGCGGGGAACGAGCCTGCTTCCTTCCAGTTTTTCGTGATGGTTTCAATTCTGTGCATTGGTATTCCTGATCCTGATTTCCGTGGGTTCCCACTTCAGCGGGTCGTAGCGTCTGCGAAATTTCGAGGAATTCATGAGCACGCGCAAAATCTCTACATCGTGTTTGGTGGCGACGCGGGCGATGATGACACCTACGATGAAAAATCCAATTCCACCAAGCAGGGAGTGCATGAGCGAAAAGATCGCGCCGCCGGTGATGAGCGCAACGAAGAACAGCCGGCGCTCTGCGCCCAGGATGGTCAGCGGGCGGTTCATCGCTTTATAAACTTTGTTCTGCCGTGAGCCGCCCTCTGCCATATACCTCTCCTCTCTGCCTATCGAGCGTCTATTGCGTTGTGGTTGCGGCCTGTCGCTATGGCTTATTACGGGAAAAGCCAGGCCATGAAGTTGACAGCGCCAATCGCCATGCCGACGCCGAAGACGATCCCGGCCAGCATCCGTTTCGATTGGCCTTCGCCATAGGCGAACATGAGCCCACCGACAACAATGGCGACTAGGCTGAGGCCGGTTGCAATCGTGCCAGTAAAGGCGGTTCTGAGGACGTTGACCGCGTTATCCCACGGGTCGCTGCCGGACGATTGCGCGTAGACCGGCAGCGCCATAAGGAACATCAGGGACGGTAATGTGAGCTTCCGGGCATACAGGCGCAGTCGCCGGAAGCGGGGCAGTTGTACTGGAAGTGTGTTCTGCATGGGTTCCTCACATTTCAAGTTTTCCGGCGAGTGGGCACTCCCGGCTGCAATGTCTGGTGTGAAGGTAGGGTGAAACCGGCATCCCAGCGCGGACGATTTATCCGAGCCGCCGCCGAAATGTCCGAGCAGATTTCCGGGTGCGGCGGCATAATGCGCGGCCCAGGCCGCGTCAGCCCGGCGGGTGGGATAAAGCCGACCTCCTGCGCAGCAGGAGAACTGATGAAGGGTGGGAATCGACGGGCGTTTGCGGAGCAAGAAAAAGGCGTCCAGCAAGCGCCAGACGCCCGAAGAGAATCGCAGTGTTTATGCGGCTTTTGCGGCCTTCGATGCTTTCGCGGGTGCCATCTTCTTTTGCTTCGTTGCGGCCTTCGCTTGTTTGGCGGCAAACTCGGCTGTGACGGCCTGACGCACCTTGGCAACATCCACACGATGCCGCCTGGCTGCGGCGGTGAGCGCATCCGTCTCGTCCTGCGCGGCTGACTCCACATTGCCGAGCAAGGCAATCTCGACAATCAGCTTGGACAGGCCGCTCTCGTCCAGTTGCCGCAAGAGTCGGGCCAGACCCTTTTGCACCTGCGGGTAAGTCACTTCGCTGGCCGTGCCATCGACCATCTTGTGCCGCCGTGCCAGAGTCTCGCGGCGCAATGGCTCTGTCCTGTCGAGCATGGCATTTGCTATCAGCACAAGGTCTGCACGCTCAAGCGGTGAGCTAACTTTCTTGAGCACTTCGGCCAAAGTACGGTGCCGCACGGTGATTTCGAGTTTTTGTTTCTCAAGTCCCTCGCGGCGTTGCTCCCGCTCCTTTGCCTGTTGTGCCGGGTCGGGTGCGCGGCGGTCTGCAAAGTGGACCGTGCAACTCGGTTCCGCGCATATCTTGGCGATATGCCCGCGCTCCGCACCATCCACTACGATTGCCTCGGCCATGTGTTTGCATGGCTTCTGATACGGCGAGAGTGGCTGTTTGGCCTTCGCCGTCTTTGCCAGTTGCAGGGCAACGTAGCGGTTCCGTGGGAGCACAGCACTATCACCGCGTGATCCGTGGTTGGTGGCGATCTGTACCAGTCTTGGCTTGGCTGCTATCTGCTGTTCCACGAACCTGCCGAGTTTGTTGTTATAGCAGGCCGCGTCCGAGCACTGGTCATGGTGGCTTCCCAGTTCCCCGAAAAGCAGGGTATTGAAACCTGTGCGCTTGGGGCACTCGGCGCAACTTCCCGCCTCGGGCACAAGCGTTGCATCGTTCTTATCGAACGGCACGGAATCGAGCGAGAGCAAAATGTTCTGCTCAATCCATGCTGTGAGGTCGCGTAGCGGCAGCAACACGCGGGTGTCTTTGCCGCCATTCCAGACCGTGCGGAATGCGGCATCGAAGGCTTTCTCCTGCTGTGCTTGTGGCAGCTTGGCGATTTCGAGCGCATGGCCTACGCCGATCTGGTCCGCCAAAAATGCTTCCGCGATGGACGGAATCAGTTCGACCAAACGCTGGCGTTGCGCCACGAATGCCGGACTTTTGCCAGCCTTCTGCGCCACGGCTGCAATGTCGTAACGTGGCGATTCCAGCTGCAAAAGCGCATCAAATGCGAGAGCTTCTTCCATCGGATGCACTCCCTCGCGCTGGATGTTCTCGATCAACTGCGCGACCACGCAATCGGAATCCGATAGCGCAACGATGCGCACAGGAACATCCGCGAGTTCCGCCAGTTTAGCGGCGCGGTAACGGCGAGCGCCCGCGACGATCTCATACATATCCGTGTCGATGGCGCGGACAAGCAAGGGCTGCAAGACGCCTTGCGACTTGAAGCTCGCGGCCAATTCGTTCAGGCTGTGCTCGTCAAAACGGCGGCGGGGGTTGGTGGGGGATTCCCGCAACTGTGCGATGGGCAGATTGCGGTATTCACTGGTAGCTGCAACGGTTTTCGGCATGACAATTCTCCATTTCGGTTTGCTGGTGCGTGGAGGCTATGCGGACAGGCACACCTCACCTGTCCGCCTGGATGAGCGGTGGTGATGGAAGCGGGTGTTAGGCCGCTTCCGTGGCGGCTGTCTGTGTGCGGGAGCGCCGCGCCCGCTTGGGTTCGGGCGCTGTCTCCGCTGCTGGCTTCGCAACTTCCTGCGAAACGGATTCCTCTACCGTGATTGCGGCGAGGATGACGGCTGAGGTCTGCTGCACGGCTTCAAGGCTCTCTGTCAGTAGGGCCGCGTTGCCGTGATACAGGCTGATATAGTCCGCGCTGGCCGTGGATGTGGTCAGCCCGATTGCCTTACCTACCACGAAAGCTATCGCCTCGGCTTCCGTCTCGCGCACGGTCTTTGTTGTCGCTGTGCGCCGCTCCGTGTGCTTAAGCATGATATGGGCTAACTCGTGAACCAACGTGGTGAAGGTTTCCGCGTCGATCTGCCCCGGCAAGAGACGGATGGTGTTCCCGAAAGCCATGCCCAACGCGGGCGCGATGCTCTCGTTGTATTCAAGCGCGATGCCCTGAGCGTTCACATATTCGCGCAGCCGGTCCAGATATACGCCCGCCTCGCCTGTTACCTTGTCCAGTGCCGGCAACGGTGCGCCTTCGGTCTGCGATTCATCCCACACATACACTCTGCGGAAGCCAAGCAGTGAGGGCCTGTTATTGTCCTCGCTGTCGTTCTTTGCTTCGTCCTTGCGGGACTTCGCCACCATAGGCGCAAGAATGGCAATGCCTTTCTCACCACGCTTGACCCTGCGCCCAAGCTGGTTCCACGCCCACATGCCCGCTACATTTCGGGCGTCGGGCTTTTGTCTCGCTATCAGCAGGACATTACCGAAACTGTAATTCCTGAAATGCGCCATCGCGTCAAGAAACGCGGTCAAGGCTTCGCTGTGACCGGCTTCCAACTGTTCGATGAGGTATTGCACGTTTTCGCGCACAAGCTGCTGTGCGGTTGCAGGCTTCCGATTTTTACTGTCGGAAGCCGTGTTGCCGTCGATGCTTCTGGTTGAGCCATTGCTGGCGGTGAATGCGCTGTCGCTGCTGTTGTTGCTCTGATATTCCATTGTTTTTGCCTCTGTCTGCCCTGGGGGGGCGTTTTTTTCTTTCACCCTGGAGCGAAGCGAAGGAAAAAACGTACCCACAGGCAGACAGAGCAGAACGACCAAGCGGCGGAAGGTAGGGACGAGTGGTGGGCGTGGCACCTGACAAACACGTTTGATCGTTTGGCGGGGGACGCGCTTGCCCGAAGGCCCGGCCCGTAGCGAGGCGGAGGGCACCTTCCGCTGCGCGGAAGTGGATAGAGGTCGCGCGTAGCGCCTCCTTGCTTCGTTTTGCTGTTTTTTTGAATTTATCTCGGACATTTTGGAGTTGGCCCGGACAAATCGTCTGCGTTCTGGATGATCGTTCCACCTACTCTTAGGATCACGAACAGCTTTCGGCAAAGGGTGTTCGTTCCGGGGAGTTCTATGCGGAAATACAAAGACCTTGAAAGCAGCTTGCCAGCCAGCGGCTTCGCGGACGATCTGGTATCCCAACCCGTTCCGTTCAGTGTCGCTGAACGGCTTTATACCCCGGAAGAAGTCGCTGATCGCCTCGGCGTCTCGGAACGCTGGGTGAGGGACCACGCCACCCGGCGCAATCCCCGCATCCGGGCCGTGAAACTTGGCCCGCTTCTTCGCTTCCGCTGGGCCGATGTGGAGCACTTCGTCGCAACTCAAAGTATCAACTTTTCCAGGTTCAAAAAGCCGCCCCAGAGGAGTTAAATGAAATCAATCCTCCGCGGCTCAACGAGAGGAGAAGCAAGATGCCAATGAAATACCAGAGAGGCAATGTGTACCTCAAAGGTGTCAAAACGAAGAAGTGGTATGGCAAGTTCCGGGTCTACTACAAGGACCGGAGCGGACAGGAGGTGTGTCAGACGAAACGGGTGGTCCTCGGCACGAAGTCGGAGATGAAGAAGTGGGAAGCGGAAAAGAAGCTGGAGCAGATCACGGCAATAGCGAACGGCAGCGGCGGCAAAACATCGCTTGCACTGCTGGCCGACGACAGCGTGACTTTCGGCTGGTTTGTGGAAGAAAGGTATCTCCCCATGCGCCGAGGACGCTGGCGGCTAGCCACGAAGAAAAGCACGGAGTTTGAAATCAAGCGGTATCTGGTGGGCAAGTTTGGAACTGTTCCCCTGCGGGAACTCGATCCTTTCCAACTCCAGATGTGGCTGAACAAGCTGGCGGAAAAGTTCTCCGACACGATTGTCCGGCACGCCTACGTCAATCTCCGGGCAATTCTGAAGATGGCACGGAAGCTGAAATTCCTCTCCGAGAATCCGGCGGAAGATTTGGAAATGCCGGAGACCCGCGAAGTGGTGCGTCCCGTTATCTCCGCGGAGCAGATTTGCAAGCTGATCGACGGGGTAGACAATCTTCGGGACAATGCCCTGCTCTGTGTCGGGATATTCTGCGCGACCCGCGCCAGCGAGACCTTTGGGTTTACCTGGAAGAGCTACCTTGGGGACCGTCTGCTGGTGCAAGCTACCGCATTCGAGGGCGAGTTCTACGAGGGGAAGGTCAAGACCAGGAGCAGCAAGACAGCAGTACCGCTCCCGGAGGACATTCGTCCTGTCATCGAGGCGTGGAAGAAGGTCTGCAAGGATACCTCACCCGACGCCCTGATGTTCCCAACCTTCGGTCGGGGACGGCGGACCGGAAAGAAGGTCCCCTTCCACTCCAAGAACTTCCTGCGCTGCAAGATCGCTCCCATTGCCGAGAAACTGGGCATTCCTAAAAAGCTCGTGACGTTTCAGGTCATGCGCCGCACGCTGGGCACGGACATGCAGGGCCACGGGTCGCTGAAGGATGCACAGATGGTGTTACGCCACGCCAGCATCAAGACGACCGGGGACGTTTACGTACAGGAAATCGCTGAGAGCACGGTCAAGGCGATCAATTCACGTACAAAAGCTGTGCTGGCTGCACGTAAGAACCCAGACTCTGAAAGCACCCCGGAAACGGGCTCCAATGGGCTCCAAAACGGAGTACAGGCGTCTGGGGATATGTCGGGGAAAAGAAGGGCGGCGGTGGTCGAAATCAATGCGCAGACTGATTCAGACCATATTCATATTGCGGAGAGGAATGTTGCAAAGAGAGGAGAGGATTTGACGATCCGCGAAGCCGTTCAGAACAACCTCGAAACTCAACGGGCTCCAATGGGCTCCTGTTTGAGAATCGCCGCTTCGTAAGTTGTTGATATATTGGCTCCTCAGGTAGGACTCGAACCTACAACCCTTCGGTTAACAGGGCAGTCCTAAGACGTGGAGCCTGAATGTAATCAACGGAGTAGAGAGGAGCGAAGAGGACGAATCGGAGCCTTTTCGGCACGCAATTCGGCGAA
>DAIDGW010000025.1 GCA_027452245.1 Acidobacteriaceae bacterium | reverse complement strand
GGTCTCGTCAATCCCCGAGCCGACATTCCTGAGAGCATCCTTGAGAAACACCTCGCGATGCCGTCTCTGGACGCCGCCCTGGACCGGCGGGCGCCGGAGACCAGGAATCCACTTCAACCAACCGATGCGACTCTGGTTGCGGGAATGAATATCTATCAGACGAACTGCGCCAGTTGCCACGGAGATATTCAGCGGCCGAGGGGCATGTTCGCTGAAGCGCTTTATCCTCGCGCGCCGCTGTTCGTGCAGGACGCTCCCGATATGCCTGAAAACCAGAACTTCTATATCATCGAGCATGGCGTGCGTCTCAGCGGGATGCCGGCGTGGAAGCAAGTCCTTAACGACCAGCAGATCTGGCAGGTCACGACATTCCTGAGTCAGATGAACAAGCTACCGCCGCAAGTCCTTGTACAGTGGCGAACGGTGGCCAGTGCCGGCGGGACAGCAACACCTGACAAGTAGCTATGCCGGCGAGGTGGGCAGAGAAAGAAAAACTGGGCGCAACGAAATTTGCGGTCCAGATCTCGCTTGAATCGCTGCCTGATCTTCATAAGTAAGTTCTGCGACTGTTCGCCTCTTGGGTCGACGACCGGGTGGCTGCCGAGGCCAGACCTGTCCGCCGATGTGAGCAGGATCAGGGGTGAAAGACACAGCTTTGCATGATATCGGACCAGTGGCCAAAAATCGTCAAGTCTCTATCCACGCAGATCTGGAGTCACGAACGCAATGCTCAAGAGCTCGCCGAATTCTTGTTTCGGTATCATGCAGCATCATCGAGATCCCGATCGCTTCGTGCGCGGCGCGTCTGCCGGTCCAGTTGTCGATGGCGATCACGGTGGAGCCGCCATTTTCTCTCACTACGATATTGAAGGGTATCAGGAGGCCAGCGTTATCCTCGGTCAATACAGCGCGCCACGCTTCAAACTGACTCCAGACGACAAGGACGGTGTACTTTCTGCAGCTCACTCCCATGCTCTTCCGAAACGCGAGGTGGAATGGCACCTCCCGGACGATTTCAATATTCTCTGCTTGGAGCGCGGATCGCAGACTAAACAACGCTTCGTCGAACGTGCGATGTATGACAGCGGAGAGTGATTGCGTCTGTGTGACAGCGGTCATAATGTCTCCGTGCAGAGTTTCTTGCCAAAAGCGGAGTCTGTTTGCTTTACATGGCGAGATCCAGTTCTCGAGCAATCTGTTCGTGTTCGGCGTGCCATTTGTTGGCGGCTTTCCTCACTGCGTAGACATCCCAGGAAAGCTCTATGGACCACGGCCCCGGCCGAGCGGTCGCCAAGTCGCGGCCGATTTCCGAGCTTCCGGAATCGAGCTTCGCCCGCAACCGATCCAGCTTTTGAAGGCGCTTATCGAGCGCGCGATCATGCAACTCATCGAGATTCTTGCGAAGTTCCTCGTGGGCTGTCGTCAGCGCGATGAGTGCCGCATCCAGCGCCTGTTCACGGTGCGAAAAGACCGTGAGGTCGTGGCGGCTGTAACTCACGCGACCACGCCCCCATTGACTGCCCATCCGGGCCATCTGATCGACGATCTGCACAACCTGCTTCGTCGCCGTCATGCAATTGGCAAGATCGATGCGCTGCTCCTTCGTGACCTGGATTAAGTGCGCATGGCGCGAACGGTTGCCTGGCAGGTGGCGTCCGATGGTGTGCTCCCACCCTGCTCCATTCTGCGCGAACGCGAGCGCTGGCGCACAAGACAGCACAAGAGCCCAGAGCGCTTTTACTGGGATTTTCATGATGTTATCTCCGTCTCCAGCCGGGCTCGTAGCCGCAGCAGTTGCATGGTTACCCTTCCGTTTCCGGAAATGTCAGTGACCGAGGGGATTCAGGCGGCTCTCCTCCTGCGGAGACGGTCGTCCAAACTTGTCCCGATACCACTGCTCGAACCAGGTATTGACTGGACTCTGTCTCTTCTCCTTGCTGGCAGCGAAGCGGCTGGCGGATTTCCACGACGTCTGTGCGCTTGCTTCTGCAAGTGGTGAGGGCCGTCCAAATTTGTCGCGATAACAATTCTCAAACCATGTGTTTGCCGGCACCGATGCAGTGTCTGTCGTTGCGGCCAAGGCAACCTGCTCGGCGCGCCGCGCCGAATTAAGCTGCGCGGTCTCTGCCGGTAATGGACGGCCGAACTTCGCGCGGTACCATTGTTCGAGCCACGGGCTGTAGGTTTGGGCAAACATCGGGGAACTGGCGCCGATTGCGACGATACCGATAATGAGGATTTTGAATAGCGGATGTTTCATGGTCCCTCTCCAGATGTGCAATAACATCGCCCACTTGAAGTGCATCCGGGACGCCAAGCATGGAGAATGACGCCTCGCCGTCATATCTGTCTCATTTCACGAATAGTTGAGTGTCTGGACCCCGAGAGAGGGATACGCGATTCTTGACCGGCGTCGCCTCGGATCGGGCAACGGGTGCCGGAAATGGTCCAGTTTTGTTAAGCGAGGATCGCGGGCCGAATGAAGCAGAATCGGCGCCGTGACGCGGCGAAGAGCCTCTGCGAATGCAGCGCAACGGGTCTATCTTGCCGAACGCAATCAGCTTCGATCAGGCGCTACTGCGAGCTTTCGGAAGTTGGAGGCAGAAGAGCGAATTTCTCCATCCGGTAAATGAGGGTCTTCCGGCTGATATTGAGGTATCTGGCTGCCTGGCTCTGATTCCAGGAGTGTCTTTCGAGAGCCTGAAGCAGAATCTCCTTCTCAACCTGTTCGAGGTCGATGCCCTCTTCCGGAAGTTTGAGGCTGATGTTGGCGATTCGGGACAAGGAGACGCGAATTTCGGGGGGCAGCTCCTCGGCGCCGATTTTGTCGGTTCGCGCCAGAACCGAAACTCGTTCGATCACGTTCTGCAGTTCACGGACATTGCCGGGCCAGTTGTATTGCGCCAATTTCTCCAAAGCTTCGTCCGTGAGGAACAAGCCCGGGATCGCGTACCGGTCGGAGAACTGCTTGGCAAAGTGCTGCGCAAGCAAAGGTACATCCTCCCGCCGTTCGCGCAATGGCGGCACGTCGATGGTCACGACACTCAGCCGGTAATAAAGATCTTCGCGGAACTGGCCGTCCTCGACAAGGGTCTTCAAGTTCCGATTCGTGGCGGCAAGGATGCGCACATTCACCTTGATTGAG
>DAIDGW010000024.1 GCA_027452245.1 Acidobacteriaceae bacterium | reverse complement strand
ACTGCAGCGGATCGATTGCAGGAATCAATCAGGCGCTCCACATCCTCTTCCGCCAGATATCGTGGGAGAGAGGCCAATCTCCAACAGGCAACGGTGGGAACGGCTCCCAAGAGGTCCACTCTGCAGAAGTCCTTGGCGGCTAAAAATCGTACAAACATCCGAAGCGCCGTCGTGCAGTGTTTTACCGCCGCCCGACTGAGACCGCGGCACTCGTCAACAACGAACTGCCGTAATCGAAACGCGTCGAGTTGACTTGGATCTTCTCCTACATATCGAAGCAAGTTCAGGATCGGCCTTCGGTAATTAGTCGATCCTGAAAAAGTGATTTTCAGATCGGCCTCGATGACATCTGCGGGCCGATCGGAGTCAGGATGAGCTGGAGTTGGCCCCTGATGGCCAGCAGGCCGCGCAGGAAATAGAGCCAAAAAGCTCTGAGGAGCTTGTGGAAGTTCATGGCTGCGGCCGCCAGCATGGCGTTGATCGCGTTGCCGTAAATGCCCCTCAGCCGATTCCGCTCCAACCGGTGTTCGTTCTTCAGATGTCCGATACTGGGCTCGACCGCGGCACGGCGTTTCATCCAGCGCCATAGCGATTTCGGCGTGCGGCCTCTTGTTCGCTTGTCTACATGCACCACGACATCGCCAGAGTAGTCGTGGCCGCGGTAGCCCATGTCCACATGCGCCTCAGCCACCCGGTCTCCGATCATGCTCCTGACTTGCTTCATCTGCTCGGCCAGCGTATGCCCATCGTAAGGATTGCCGGTAAAGCTCTTGGCCCCCACCAGCCATCCGCCCCGGCTGGTAACCGCCACACTGACCTTGTTGCCGAACTCGTACGGCTTGCCACATAAAATAACATAAAACAAGATGACAATAGTACATTACATGCCTACTTTAGTAACCATAAAATACGGTTACTCCCCGGTTTTCAAGCACTTGACCTATTTGAGAGGGGGAAGTTCCGTCCGAGGCGAACACTTTTCAAAGGTTCACTTGCCGAGCACACTCCCGTGACCCGTCAAATCTGGCGTTTTGCCGTGCAAATAGCGGATTCTTCGATGCTTGTCGACAGGGAACCTGACAATCTGAGCTGTTACGGCGCGAAACAAGACTATTGTGGTGGAACTGCTACAGGAGCGATCAACAGCTACGATTACTTCTTCAAGTAGCGTGCGCAAGAGCTCCTTGCGATCGCGATCCGTGGTGGTGGACGCCGTCCAGACCTTGCGCAGATCGGAGCCCAGCACACGGAGCCTGCTCTTTTCTTCCAGGCTGAGTGTGCGCGGACGTTGTTGTTGCCGGCGCTCGAGCTCCGCCTCAGCCGCGGCCAGATCACGCAGCCGTTTCTCCCACTCGGTCTCCAGACCGCGCGCCACCAACCTGTTCTCCGGCTCCACGGCGCAATACTGGCACTCGACGCGTTCAGCTTCGTAACGCGCACGTTCTACTGCAAGCCGCCACTGGCTGAGCGCGGCATCGTGATCGGGCTAACCTGGCCTCTCGACTCAAGGGTGAACATCCGTTACAACGAGTTTTGCTTTCCCAGTGCTCCCTCGATTGAGCCCCACCCTGCCCTAATTCGATTTATCATAGCGTAATCCGGGGGATGTTTACAACCCAAACCGCAAGACTTGTCTTGTTGGGGCACGTCAGAGCAGACGTCAAATTAATGCTAACGGCATTCCTAGAGTTGGTGACAAATTATTGATCGAGTAACGCTGAGATTGTCGAATTGCAGATGATTCCAGCCGCTGCCGATGCCGAACATACCGTGTGTATGCGCGCTGTCGCGGACGGTGGCGAGGGATCTTCTGTCGCATGTGACGGTGATGATGTCTCCGCGCAGGGTGAGGGTGAGCCGATGCCACGCTATTGCGTTCAGCGGGATGACTCCACTTGCCAGCGTGCGCGTTGGAGACTTGAAGGCGGCGGAGAGCAGTTGCCAGTGGCCATCCGGGGCGAGGCGGAGGATGTATGCACTGGGAAACTTGGCTTTCTGATCCTGAAAGACATCGGCGGAGTCGATGCGTCCGAGCAGTGTGACGGGCGCATCGGTGCTCAGGCGCACGTCGACGGCGAGGGTGTAGTCTTTTGCCGCAGCGTCGCCGGCGATGGTGAAGGGATCGGGTAGCGGTCCCCACTGCACGGGCGGCTGGGTTATGACCTGTTCGAGACATCGACCGGGGCGATCGACGCAGGGAGCGGCTTCAAAGGCTCCGTCCTGATCGGCGAGATAACGCGCTGCGCGATGCAGCGGCGTCTGCTCGAAGTTGTCGGAGTAAGGCATGGGGAATGGAGCCGGTGCGGGAGTGGCGGCGTAGCCGCGCTGCTGGCCAGTAGTAGTGGTGAGGGTGTACAGCGCATCGGGGCGAAAGCGGTAGCGAAAGCTGGAGCCGGAGACGGGCAGGTCGCGGAGGTGCGTGAAGCGATGATGCGCGTCGGTCATCCAGATGTGGACAACGGATGCGTGGAGTCCGCCGGTGAGCCGGAAGCGCAGAGCTAGGGGCCGGGTTGCGCCGATCGTCTCCAGCACGAGGCTCCACTGCTGCCGGTCGGGTGAGGCGAGCGTGACGAAGCTGCCTGCATTGGGAAGCCGCAGCGAGGAACGGTCGAGATATTGCCAGCCGGGCTGGGCAAACTGCGTAGTGTGTGCAGTGACCCAGATGGTGCTTTGCACCTGGTAGGTGCCGGACCAGGGCGTATTGGCGTACATGAGACCGGAGTGAGGCGCGGCGAGGATATCGTAGTACGACGTGACGGGACTCCAGATTTCGGTTGCGGTCATGGAGCCGCGCAGATAATTGTCGTTGTAGATTTGCGCCAGACGCCTGCCGCCGACGGCCCATGCGCGGCTGACAAAGGGGCCGCCGCCGGCGTTGGGCTGATCTTCACTGGACCAGAGCGGCTTGCCGGTGGCGCGCGCCGCGTCGGTGGTGGTGGGCGTGTTGTCCTGGCGCGGGTAGTGGACGCCGATGGCGCTGATCTCGGCGGCGACTTGCGGATCCTTGAGGATTTCGCGGGCGATGGCCCACTGGTCTTCGCGGGGGTACTCGTCGCAGCAGACGATGCGAGTGGCCAGATGATGGAGCGCGAGCTGGCGATGCAGCGCGTGGAGATAGGCGAGGTCGAAGATCTTCTCATTCCACAGTCCGGTGTAGGCGATGGTGAGGCCGTAGTGCTGCTGGATCTGTTGAATGAAGTCGGCGACGTAAGCAGCCATGCGCTCGGTGTAGAGAGTGCGCTGGCCGTTTTTTTCCGCGCCGACCCAGTCTGGCGCACCCCAGGGCAGCACTTCCAGAATGATCCGGGGATTGCGCAGGTAGGCCTGCTGCATGAGCCATCCCTCATAGCCGCGCGTGATGTCGAGATCGTCGGAGGTGCGCATGGCGGAGGGTTCGGAGCCATCGGTGGAGTTGACGTCAGCTCCGATCTCGACCTTGAGCCGCTGCAGTGAGGCACCGTAGTGTGGCTTGAAGAGGTCGTCGAGAATCTGGCTGCGCTGCGGCTCAGGATAATCGAAGAGCAGGCGTGAGGATGCGCCGGCGCTGACGGCGCCGAGGCCATCGAAGATGCGTCCAGGGCTACTGCCGTCGAGAAGGATTGACTGGCTGGGAGCTGCTGCGTGGGCAGCGATGGCGAAGAGGATTGCAGCTAAGAGAACTGCGGCGCGGATGGGCTTGCGGCTGGCGGCGTGGAGGCTCTTCATACAGGTTCACTTTCGGCGTAGAGTTTCTGTTCGAGGTCTTCGAGGGAGTGGCCGCGCGTCTCCGGCAGCCAGCGGCCGAGCACGGCGCAGCCGACGCCGCAGAGAGCGGCGTAAAGCCAGAAGGCATGCGCAAGGCCTAGGCGGGAGCGAATGAGCGGAAAGCTGCTGGTAAGGGTGAAGCTGGCGATCCAGAGTGCAGCAACGGTGATGGACATGGTGCGGGCGCGCAGTCGAGCGGGATATATCTCGGCGATGACGACCCAGCTTACGGGAGCGAGTGTCATGGCGTAGACGGCGATGGCGGCGAGCACGAGAGCGACGACGGAGATGCCATGCAGATGGAAGTGGATCATCCAGCCGAGCAGCGTGTAGAGAGCTGCCAGAGTGCCGAGGCCGGCCAGCAGCAGACTGCGGCGTCCGAGACGATCGACAAAGCTGAACGCCAGCAGGGTGAAGAGCAGATTGGCGATGCCGGTGAGGACGATTTGAAAGAGTGCTTGGGAGACAGAGTAACCAGCCTGGGCAAAGACATCCTGTGCGTAGGCGAAGAGGATGTTGATGCCGCTCCACTGCTGGAGGACAGCGATGCAGATGCCGAGGAGCAGTATTCTGCGGACGGCAGGATGTGACCAGCCGATGGGCACGGGACGCTGCGAAGGATTTGCTGGATGGAGGGCGTGGCTGCGCAGGCACTCCTTGCGGATGGACGCGGATTCGGCGTCCGGAACACCAAGCCTGCGGAAGGAGTACAGGGCGTCGGTGGGACGAAAGCGGGCTAGGAGCCAGCGCGGGCTTTCCGGAATGAGAAGCGTTGCCACGACGAAGAGAAGCGAAGGGATGGCTGTGACCCCGAACATCCAGCGCCAGCCCCATTGCGCATTCCATGAGTAGAGGAGCGCGTGCGCTGTGATGGTGGGGGGCACGGGTCGAGCTATGAGCCAGTTTGAGCTTTGCGCGGCGAGGATGCCGAGGACGATGGCGACCTGGTTCAGCGCGACGAAGCGCCCACGCACCGCTGCGGGAGCGATCTCGGCGAGGAAGATGGGAGCCACTTCCGAGGCGACTCCAATGGCACAGCCGCCGAGGATGCGCCATTGGACAAAGGTGGTGAGCGAGCCGCTGGCTGCTGTGCCCAGCGAAGAGAGGGCAAAGAGGATGGCCGCGAGCATGAGCATCGAGCGGCGTCCGTAGCGATCGCTGAGCAGGCCGCCGAGGAGCGCGCCGATTAGGCAGCCGAGGAGCGCGCAACTCATCGCCCAGGCTTCCAGTGCAGGAGATGTGATGCGGAAGTACACCTCGTAAAAGGGCTTGGCGCCACCGATGACGACCCAGTCATAGCCGAAGAGCAGTCCACCCAGCGCGGCGGAAAAGCCTGCCAGCCAGGACCGGGAACGTCCGGCGGCAATTGCGACCTTGTGCAGGTCGAAGCTGGTTTCCGGGTAAAGCTCGGTTTTCTTCATGCGGGCACGACCAGGGCGCGGAAGCAGGATTGGTGGGCGAGCCGATGCAGCGTGTCGAGCGCGAGCAGGTGATCGGGATCGTCCTGAAGGACGGCGCGGAGCTGCGCCTGTGCCTCGGCGAGTTGCCCTTGTCCCAGCGCGAGCAAAGCGCGAAGCCAGACGCATTCGACACGATGGCGCATATCCAGATCGTCGTCGAAGAGGAGCAGGTTGGGTAGTGAGGTGGCGAAGTAGTCGATCCGAGGTGGGGTTGCGTCGAAATGATTTGCGTAGGCTTCGATCTGAGCAAGCGCACTGCGCGCTGCGGCGCGGTCATCGAGACGCATGAGCGCCAAGGCCCGAAAGAGCGTGGAGTATGCGAACGAGGGCGAAGCCGACGCGCGCAAAGGTCGGGATGCGGCTTGCCAGAGATCCCGGGCCTCTTCAAGATTGCCCAGCAGCGCAGCGGAGTAGCCGGCGTAATAGTCGAGATCGCGCTCCTCGGTGAGCAGATGCTTGCCTTCTCCCAGGTTCTCCGGATAACTGCGCGCCTGCTGGAAGTGGCTACGCGCGCGCTGTGTGTCGCCGTCCGCAATCGCTTCCAATCCCAGGCTGCGATGGGCGTGAACGTACTGCGCCGGGAGCAGACCTTCGCCACCCTCCCAGGGACTGAACCGCCGCGCGTGCAAATGGTCGAGGGCCTCTGTCCACCGGCCAAGCTGATTGAGCAGGGTAATCCGCTCCAGGCTGAGATCGTCGCGGGCATCCACCAGATGAGGATAGGCAGCGAGCGATTGCAGACGGGAATGTGCGGAGCTGAGACGGGCGCGCTTCTTCAACTGATCCCACTCGAAGAAGACGCGCGCATCGGCGGGATTGCGGCGGAAGGCTTCGGCGTAGAGAGCGTCAGCATCTGCCGGACGGTGCAGGATGTTTTGCTCGGCGATGGCTAAATTGCGAAAGACGGTGGCCACGGCCTTGGGATGAGCGCTGGCGCTGCGCCAGCAGGTGATGGCCTCTTGGTAACGACGCTTGTCGTAGTAGAGATTGCCGAGATAGAGGTTGGCGGCAGGCGCGTCGGGTGTGTGGCGGAGGATGGCTTCGAGAGCGATCATCTCTTCGAGACGAGCGGGGAAGCAATGGGTTCCGCAGGCTGCTTCCGCACGCGCGGCGGCACTCTCGGCGGCCTGCACATCCCCCTGTGTGCGATCCAGCCAGCTCAGCAAGTACCAGGTCATTGGCGTTTGCAACTCGACGGCGTGTTGGAGAGCCAAGAGCAGATGAATGGCTTCGGTTTGGAGGCCGGACCATGCCAGGTCGCAGACGAGATCAAGGTGGGATTGCGCATCGGCTCCAAGCGCGGTGCGGTAGCGGTCAAAGTTCAGGGAGGAAGCAGAACCGAGCGCACGGACAGCCAGGAGAAGTAGATTCAGTGGGTCCATGCGCAAAGAGTCTTCAATGAGTGCTTCGGCTTCGGCATTGCGATGGAGACGGTAGAGGACAGCGGCCTTGAGCGCCCGTGCCTGCATATTCCTGTTGTCTGCGTCGAGGCTCATGCGCAGCTCGTCGAGCGCGAGAGGAAGGTGGCCACGCTCCGTGCTGATGGCGGCCAGCGCGTAGTATCCAGGGCTTTGCCAGGCGGCGTTCCAGACGGATTTGTGGAATGCGCTGTAGGCTTGATCGGCGCGATGCTGGAAGCGCAGGGCGAGGCCGAGGTTGTAGAACGGTTCCCCGTCGCGCGGATTTGGGTTGAGGTGCGTAAGCCTGCGGATGGCTGCGCGGAGATGCTCTTCCGCTTCGGCGAAGAGACCGCGGCGGAGTGCGGCGAGACCCATTGCGTTGTGGATGCGCGCGTCGCCGGGGTCGCGCCGCAGACCCTCCTGCCAGTAGGCTTCCGCTGAGCGCGTGGCGTGGCGATACTGCTCGATGTGGAGGCCGGTGAGGTAGAGTTCCTCAACGGTGGACATGGCCTCCGGAGGGGAAGGCTCGCGCGCCGGTTCGGGTAGGGCTTCGTTGGCGACGGGCCGGAAGGAATGGCTGAGGAGCAGCGCTCCGGTGTCATCGAGGAGGGTAACGCGCAGGCCCTCGACCGCTGTGCGCGTAGAGTAGATGACGCGCAGCAGAGGCTGGTCCGGTTCGACACGGGCGTGGAAGGAGGCGAGGGTGTGGTCGCCTTCGTTGAGGGTGACCAGCAGGGAGCGCGGCTGGGTGGTGGCGACGCCGAGGCGCAGGCCGCTCTGAACAGGAGTGAGCGAGATCGCGGCATGGAGATTGGCACAGTGCGCGGGACCGATCTGCTGGATGGGATACCAGAACTGGCTGAAACAGCGCGTCTCATAAGGCTGAAGCCAAGAGAAATCAGGCTGGTTGTCGGTGTATGCCCCGGCCATCAACTCGACGTAAGGTCCGTCGTCGTCGGTCAGGTTGCGATCCCAAGCCTGGCCAAATTCACCGGAGCCCCAGGTCCAGAGCTTCTTGCCGGGTGCGATGTGATGATCGGAGACATGGACGATTCCTGCCTGGGCGCGATGGTCGTAACCGCCGAAGAAGTCGAAGCTGGAGGCCGGCACCATGTATGAAGTGGGGACAGGAATGTTTTTATACCAGCGCAGGTCGGTGCCCGGGCTGTAGTCAACGCCGTAGTAGGTGTCGTGAGCAATGGGAAAGGAGCTGATGGCGCGTTTAGCGTGATCGGCGACCGCAGTGACGTCGGGCGGGAAGAAGACTTCGTAGTCCTCATGGACGCGCACGGCGACATTGGCCCACCAGAGGAATGTCTGCGGTAGCGGAGTGCGGTTGAAGAGCCGGACACGCGCCTCGACGACGGAGCTGCCCGGTGCGAGGTGAATGCCGACCATGCCCTTCATGCGCTGCATGGGATCGTGCTCGCTCATCCAGACGGTGCATCCGCCGTCGGCGGGGCGCTCGATGGCGGCGTGCGTGGGCATGAAGGTAGAGGGCCTGTGATGCTGGGGCCAGTTGAACTCGACGCCACCGGAGATCCAGGGACCGAGCAGTCCGACGAGCGCCGGCTTGATGACGCGCTGGCGGTAAAAGAAGTCATAGCCGGAGGTTTTGTCAGTGCCGGTGTGGATTCTTCCACCGATTTCGGGCAGAAGCATGAGTTCGATGTATTCGTTTTCAAGAAAGATGGCGCGATAGGCTTGGGGTTTGGCAGAGCTGGCGATCTTTTCCGTGAAGGGATTGGGGTAGACCCTGCCGGAGCTGCCTTGATAGACGCGCTTCTCCAAAAAGATGGGATTGGGATCGGCGGGCATGGCGCGATAGGTGGGAAAGTGAATGGTCTCTTCGCGGCAGAGCACGAGTGTCCGTTCGTTAGCAGGCATCGGGGTGTATGATCCCTTCGGCAGGATGGAGAAAAGTGGGTGGGCAAGCATCTCTTCTCCGGCTTTTCGGTAACGTACACGTAAAATGTGCGCGTTGTCAAGCGTTGGGTTTGGGATTTGTCGCTTCAGATAGAATTTGGATGAACATGAATGATGCGAGCATCAAAGGAATTGCGGCTGCGCTAAAGCTGTCGATCGGCACGGTGGACCGCGCCCTGCATGGTCGGCAGGGGATCAACGAACAGACACGCTCGCGAATTCTGGAGAAGGCGCGTGAGCTTCGCTACAGGCCGAACTATGCAGCGCGGTCGCTGAAGCTGAATCGGTCGCTTCGGGTGGGCGTCTTCCTGCCGAAGGAGTTCGGGTTGTTTTTCGATGCGATTCGGGATGGGATTCAATCGGCGGCAGCGGCTTCGTCTTTGGTCGGAATTGAGCCTGTCTTCTATCGCTATCCTCGGCTGGGTGAAGGGGATATCGAGCTGCTGGAAGCACATCGCGAGGAGCGCTTCGATGCTTGCATCGTCGCTCCGGGGAACCCGGAGCCGATGGAGCCTATGTTGCGTTCGCTGATTGAGGAGGGTACGCCAGTCTTTTGTGTGGCGACGGATGCGCCGGAATCCGGCAGGATGGCAGCGGTGACGGTGGATGCCTATAGCAGTGGCGCAATGGCGGCGGAGCTAATGGCGCGCATTTTGCCGGGTGCGGCTGCGACGAATGAGGCGACGGTGGCGGTGATGACGGGCGAGTTGTCGACGCTGGACCATGCCGAGAAGATACGTGGTTTTAGGGATGGAATCCGGCGCTGGGCGGCGGGAGTGAGCCTGCTACCGGTGGCGGAATGCTTCGAGCAGCCGGAGAGAGCGTACGATCTGGCGTGCAGGCTGCTGGAGGGCGCGAGGCGACCCGATGCAATTTATGTGAATACGGCGCACAGCGCGCCGGTGCTGCGAGCGTGTGAGGAGCATGGGCTAGCGGGACGAGTGTTGCTGATTACGACAGATCTTTTTCCGGAGATGGTTCCGTATCTGGAAAGCGGAGCGGTGGTGGCAACGCTGCATCAGCGTCCGTTGACTCAGGGCAAGGTGGTTGTGGAGCAACTGATTCGCTACCTGACCGAGGGGAAAGTGGAGCGAGTGGAAACTCGCCTGGCTCCGCACCTGGTGATGCGCAGCAACCTGAAATTGTTTATAGGAGCGGAGTGGCCGAACGCAGAAGACGACGGGCCGAACGGGGATTGAGGCGCGCTGTTACCAGAAGTGAACGGCAACGATGCGGGGACGGGAAGGGGTGGTGCCGACGATGACCGTCTGCACGACGACCTGAAAGTTCCTCCTCTGCCAGTTTGAAGGCGCATCTTTCAGGACAAGATCAAAATCTGCGGTATTGGAGAGGATTTCTGCAGCGGCTTCCGTTCCAAAGGTGGTGAGGCCTCCTGCGATCATAGAAATCTGTCCTGTATCTTGATCGAAGAGTCGTGTCAGAAGGCCATGGTCTATGTCTGCATATCCTTGAGCCGTGGGATTGACACTGACCCATAATTTCCCTGTCTTGGCATCGATGATTGCCCGCTTCTGCGACATCGGATCCCACTGCATGGTGAAGCGCAGCCCCCTGGTCATGAAAGCAGTCCATGTGGAGGAGAAGCCGCCGAGGAGCAGACTGGGCTGCTCTTTGAGCAGGGCAAAGTTCATCTCTGAACCAAAGCGCAGATGATAGGGGTAATGATGGGCGTCGAGGAAATCAGCGACTTTACGCAGTGCCTGCGCAGGTCCGATCCCGATGCGATCGGTGATTTCCTGAGTGGCCCGAGCCTTGAGGACCGGGATGAAGATGACCAGCGGCGTTGCCGTCTGAAAGACAGGCTTCCATAGCTCATCGAGACTGTTCGCGGATGCGT
>DAIDGW010000023.1 GCA_027452245.1 Acidobacteriaceae bacterium | reverse complement strand
CGATCTACAACGTGAAGCCAAAGCTTGGACCCGAAAGATGAACCGCGACCACGTCACCATCAACTGGCAGTTCACGCGCAAAAAGGCGCGCCAGAAGTTCGGCTATGAAAGAAACAACATCACACGGTCAGAAACCTAGTGGCGTGTCGCAAAGACAACGTTAGTGCGGATGCGGCGGGTCGGATTCGAGTAGTTCCACTGGATCTGCCCGAGTTGCTCCATGATGCGGCGGACTCGGGCTAACAAGCCCAATGGCTATCTTCTCGGCTCATACCGCATCGCCACCGCCCCCGAGCCGAACTCCAGCCGGCTCACGAACCTCAAGTCGACATGCTTCGATAGCCCCGCGAACAACGTCGGTCCGTGACCCGCTAGCCTGGGGTGCACCACGAACTCGTACTCATCGATCAATCCCAGCTCAGCCAACGCCAGCGGGAGCTTCACGCCTCCCACGAGCAGTCCTTTACCCGACTCTTGCTTGAGCTGCTGGACGGCCTTCCCTAGATCCCCGCGCACGAGCTCCGCGTTCCAATCGACCCGGTCCAGGGTGCTCGACACGACGTACTTCTTTGCCGCGTTGATCGTCCGGGCGAAGGGTTCCATCCAGTCAGGCATCGCTCCCATCTGCGACGGCGGCCGCCACGCCGCCTCCATCATTTCGTACGTCACCCGGCCAAAAAGGAGCGCATCGGCCTGCCCAAAGTTCTCGACTACGTTACGAAACAGGTCTTCGTCCGGTGTGATTGCACGATGATCGCAGCACCCGTCCAATGTGACGTTGATGGAATACCGAAGAGGTCGCATTTCGCAAGAGTACCGCCGATGACAGTAGACGAGCAAGGTAGCCCCTTCAGGGCTGGGTGCCTGTAGATGATCAAGAGGATGTTCCCACCGTCGCGGGGTCCGTCCATTTGACGATGGAATCGACGCCCTTCTGCCCGTAGCAGAAGCCACTGGTTTGTCCGAGTGTGCCAGGAATCCGCTGAAAATACTTCCTGCCGTCCGCTGTCAGTTCGTACCGCTTCACAGGCTGCGGCGGAGTTGAACCTCGCAGAGGATCGAGCATTCCGTGAACCACCGCCGTTATGTCGCTCGCATGCACCAGGCCAGCCTGTTCCAGAACGGCGAGCTTTGGTCCGATGCCGTATTGTTCGCTCTGCTCCGAGCGAGGAACATCGATTGGGAACTGGCGACCGATCACCGTGCAGGCTACTCCATGTTTCGTCAGATACTCATTGATTGCCTTTGTGAAATTGGTGTCATTCGGTTTCTTTGCAGTATTGCATCCAGCAAGGAGGAGCAGATTTGCAATGGACACGAGATAGAAACGTCGCATGTATTGTTCTCCAATGGGTTCAGTTGAATTGTTGTTGCGGCAGTTGCCTCCCAGATCAACTTGAATTCCCACGCAGAGCCACAGTCTCGGCCCACGCCAAATCCACGAAGTCGTGTATGAGTTTCTGGTCATGATCCCGCCGCGTGAATATTCCGCTCTTCACCGTAAGCAGCCGGTCGGAGAGCGGCCTTACCACAACGTCGAAGCGGTGTGACATTGCAGAGAATCTCGTCATCAGCGCTACACCTGCATTCTGCGTCACTAGCCACAGAGCCTCTTTTGACGAGGCAGCTTCGGAAGTGAATCTGAGCGAGATGCCGAGGCTTTCAAAGTGCGCCACTATATCTTCGTGTCTGCCAGGAAGCACCTTTCGCACGACTGACACCATCGGTTCATCTGCTAATTCTTCTGGCCGGATCGAAGACTTTGTTGCGAGGCGATGCCCCACAGGCAGACAGGCCATGAGAGGCTCTTCAACGAGCAGACGGGTGAACAATTCGGGTTCCAGGACAGGAAGGATTCCGAACCCTATATGGAGAGCCCCTTGAAGAATGCCTGCGACTATCTGATGCGTCATGAGGCTCTCCCTTGTCACTGACGGAGAGCCAACGCCTGGAGGCGGGATACGCCGAATTATATCCAGGAGTCTCGTGTTGAGGTAGGTCGAGTACCCAATGCGCAGATCATTTGTCTGTGCTCTGTGAAAAGCCTGCACGCGGTCCAGGCCAAGCCACGCCTGCCTCACCGACTCCCGCGCTGAGAGAAGATAAAGGTTGCCCGCTTCGGTGGGCACCATCACCCTTCCCACCATGCGAAAGAGGGACGTTCCAGCTTCGCTCTCCACACTCTGAACACGCTTGCGCGCTGCGGACTTTCCGATGCCCAAGTATTTCCCAGCGGCTTCAAAAGAGCCTTTCTCCGCTACCGCAAGGACCGCGATTTGCCCGTCCATTGTGACCCTTAGCCGACGCATAGCTGACCCCAAGTTGCGATGCAGGCCATTCGCCGGCCGGTCGTGGGGAATCGCCTGCCTGCTTTTCTACCGATTGAGGTAGTCGCTCAAATCACATCTTCCTCCGATCGTTCTTGCTCAGAACCGTCTTTGACGACTGCTTTGCCCATTTCCCAAATCCTTGAGATATCCTCGATTCCTTGTTGGTGCTCGTTCCTCTGCCCTGAGGCCACGAACGCGCGGCATTAAAAATATCACTCGCTAGGTTGCCGAATGAGTGGCACGACCTGAATCTGTTTCGCAAGGTTATAGGCGGTCGGGAGATCGCTTTCGCTCTCGACGAACACGCGGCCGGCAACGAGCACGGAATTGTTCGGCGAAGAAATCTGTGTCATTCCCTGCGGCACAGCTCCTTTCCAGCCGGGGCCCGCGATGAGGTAGTCGCCGGCCTCGGTCCCCGTGGTGCGCTTCCCGACGTAGGCAAAATTAGTATTTCTCGACGGGTCAGTGAACTGCACGCTGTAGTAGCGACCGGCCATGTCGGGAACATGCAAGATTTGTGGCCCCTTACCGAGGTCCCACCAGCCGATCGTAATGAGCGTATCGCGGTTCACACCCGTAGTTGCCAATTTTGGAACCGAGGCGGGCGGGTGGAGGGGATCTGCAAAAAGTGCCTGGCGCTGCGTGTAGAGCGTGTTGACCGGAATGGGACCGTCGCCGAAGCCTTTAACGTGGATCGCTCTCTTGTACACGTACAGCATCATGCGTGGCCAAAAGAAGATGAAAAGGAACCATCCCACGGCCATGAACGAACCGAATATAAGTAAGTGCTTGTACTCTATATGCGTCATCCATTCACCTCGACAATCGGCGGTACCTCGTACTTGCCGTCGAGAATGGCTGCGCCGGGCACATATACGCGGAGCCAGAGTATGAACTTGCCTCCCGGCGCGGGCAGCCAGTTGCATTCGTGGCCTGTAGGAGCGGTGTTCTGAATGTAGATGTCGACGGAGCCGTCGGCGTTCAACACAAGGCCTGAGTGATCGCTCACGCTGTATCGATGGATTCGATTCGCCACAAAGCGATTTCTCGCATCCCCCATCGTCAGCGACCAGAATGCGTCGTTGGGCGGAAGGCCCCCTGGCGGGAAATGCATCCTATAGTCGTGACGGCCGTCGAGCTTGCGGCCCGCGCCACTCTTTCTTGCGATCCAATACATCGCCTCCTGCGGGGTGTTGACTGGGCCTAGAAATATCAGGGCGCAGGCGGCCCTGAACAACATGCCGTTGCCAGGCAGGCCGCACCCGAAAAGGGTGATCCAGCCGTTGACGGTGGTGAGTTTGATCCTCGCGAAAACATCGGCCGTGAAGCAACCCAGCACGCCGCCTGCGATTAGTCCCTGGAAGACTTCTGTGGCGATGGAACGGGGGTGCGAGTGAAATTCAAGCACGTGGAGCATTGCGAAGCGCACGGCAAGCGCCAAGAGCAGGGAGACGACGATCCACCGGCTCACGATGCTCATGGCTCCATCTCCGCCCTCTGCCTGTTGCTCAGCGAAACATTGTTCGACGCCACCGGCAATCCGCTTAAAGTGTGGATATGATCCCTCGGCATCATCTAAGGCCCTCTGTAAAGGTGTCAGCAAGCTGATGCACGTAAGGCGCAGTGTAAATGTCGGCGTGTCCAGCCCCAGGAATGACGACCGGCTCGATGCCCAGGACCTCACGCGCCGCCGACTGCTCCCACTCTGGTCGGATCTGGTCGTCAGCCGAGCCCGACACGTATATGTTGTCGACCTTCGGCAGTACTTTGAGGGGACAGACTTCGTAGAAACCGACCATGATATGAGCAGATGGCGAGGCGTCGATGCGTTCCTGCATTGCTTTGAGCTGCTCCTTAGTCGTATTGGGATTGTGAATGAGCTTCAGAAAGTCATCCGTGATGCTTTGAGAGGCCTTAAGGAGGTCATCGAGATAGCTTCCCGGGACGGCGACCTGTTCCGTCTGGAAGACCTCGATGTACGCCTTGCCGGGACGTGGAATGAGTGCGTTAACATAGACGACCCGTCTGACGCTCCGTGCCGCCGCGATCAGCGGCAGGAAGTTCCCTTCGTTCGAGGTCCCGACGACCACAACTTGATCCGTGACGCCCTGAAGCGCTTTGACAATGGCTGATGCGCGATCTTCGTTAGGCGTGTCGGAGCCCTGCACGGAACTATGCACGAGCATCGACGGAAAGCCGCGACTCTCCAATGCAGCAATGATGGGGGCATAGGCTTTCTCCAGTGCCCTATCCACCGGACCGCCCGCAACGCCGGAAACGTGGAAAACAAACCTTGTTGGAGCATTCAGCCTAGCCGCTACGCCCTGCGTTGCCATCCACGCCATCGCCGTCAGTCCAGCCGTCAAGAAAGTTCTTCGCTGAATCTTCATTCACTCCTCCCGACCGCTGAAAGCTCCTGTAAATCAAGGGAGCCTCAATCTCCGTCATGATCGAGTACCTGTTGCTCACCCGAAACTTGTTCGACAAGCCGTCGCTATACTGGCCACCATCGGAATATCGCAATTCCCGCCGGAACCGTCACAAGCAGCGCGAGGATCAGCCACGCCGCCGGATGCGCAAAATTGAACGTCCATCCCACTCCAACTCGCTTCCCCACCAGCAGCGCTGGATCCTGCGGGTTGTAATAGAAGATCCCTCCGTGCCAGCACTTATCCGGCGTGACCTCGCCGCGAGGCGCGTCCGGCCGCTGCATGCGCCGCACCGCAATCACCGTCAGCACGACAATGACGGTCATCATCCCGCCAGCGAAGCCAACTAACTGCCCCAGCGGGAAATAATGCAGCGGCAGCAGCCCCATCATGGTGAACAAGCCGCCCACCATCCACGTCCAGCCAACCAGGGTCACCACGACCGGGGAGCTCCATGCGCTGCGTCGCGCGCCCCACCACGCCGCCAGCGCGATAGCTACCATCATCAGCGTCAGCGCACAGCCAACCACCAGCGGAGCGTAGACGCCCATCGCCGTCCGCTCCGCCCATCTGTTCGGCGCGCCCTGCAAATCCCAATGCATCGGAAACCGCTCCGGCAGTTGCGCCCGGTGTGCGTGCAGATACGCCGCAGTCGCCGCCAGTGCGCCCAGCGGAACTGCCAGTAGCGCCACCAGGATCGGCGTCCAACTTCGGGTCGCATCCGAATCGCCGACCGTCAACTCCGCGCTCCGCACCCGCGCCGCACAGCTCGCCGCCCGCGGCATACGGTTGAACATCCGCCATACATTCCAGCCGCCCCCCAGCACCACCGCCAGCCAAAATCCGATATCCCAGATCCAGAACGGATGAGTCACCAGCGGCAGCAGCAGCGATCCCGCCACCGCCGCCACTGTCCACGGCAACAGGCGCAACTCGTACTCCCGTACCAGCGCCGGCCGCTCGCGCTCGCGAAACTCTACCGTCACCGTCGCGCCAAACAGCCGCTCGCGCCGCGACAGCCACGGCACCACGTGCCACAGCGTCACCACCTGCGCCACCATTATCGGCATAAACCATCGCACGGCGATCATGAGCCCGCCAATCTTTCCGCCAACCCGCGCAGTTCACGCGCTAGTGCGCCCGCGCTCGCTCCCTCGGCCCGCACCTCTGCTGTCAGTTCCCGCAGCCGCCGCCGAAACATCTCCATCCGGTCCCGGCTCGCGCCCTCCCGCGCCGTGCGCTCCACCACCGTGGCGCGCCGCCCGTGCCGCAGATCCAGCCATCCTTCCTCGGCCAGTTCGCGATACGCCAGCGCCACAGTATTGAAGGTGATCCCCAGTTCGATCGCCAGCCGCCGGACCGAGGGTAGCGCATCGCCCGGGCGCAGTTCGCCCTCTACGAGGCTCGCGCGCAGCCCATCGACAATCTGTCGGTACACGGCGACCGGCGATTCTACGTCGATCCGCAGCCTAGTTGTCTTTCTGGTCATCTGTGCACTGTCCATGTACAGTGTACAGCTTCTCGGGCATTCGTCAACACAATGAAGAGAAACCTCCGAACCCGGACCTTGCCTTCAGAAGGCGTACTGCTGCAGAGGAATGTCACGTCGGGGGCCACGGGGGCGGCACCACAACAGTCCTGACGGAGTCGCAGATCGCGGTGCGGCTGCATCCGTGTACTGCGCTGAAGCATATGGCAGTTGGCGATAAAGCGGCGGGTGTACGGCACGGTGTACGTTCGGGGACGTCCTGTGCTTACCCGGTCAAGCCTTCTGATTTCGCCCGCGATAAAAGGCGATCAGGTCCATGGACTTTGGCGGCGCTGCGTCCAGCTGTCGTAGCATCGTGGTGATCTGGCCGCGATGATAGGTGCCGTGATTAACCAGGTGCTGAAGCATCTGCCAGAGCACGTCCGACTGGTCGTTACCGCGAAGGTCCTGGTACTCGATGGTGCGCTCCACAGCTTCCGGCCCCAATCTGGCGAGTTGTTCACGCATCTCGCATTCCAGTTCGGCCCACTCCTTGCGGGCTGCGTCGACATCGGGGAGGCGGTCCGGGTTCTGAAGTCCCTGCGGCTTTTCGCCCTTCAATCGTGTGATCCAAATGCGCTCGGCCGCGCAGATATGCGCGACGGTGTCGCGCACCGAGCTGAAACTGTTGCTCATGGGGCGTATGAACTGCTCGGGCGTGAGCGTAGCTACGGCGTCGAGCACTTGGTCGCGCGCCCAGTAGTTGTAGTCGATGAGGAGGCGGAGATCGTCGTAGGTCATCAGGTTCAGCTTAGCGCATCCGGAAAAACGCGAGATTCTTCCTCGGTTGCGCGCGTATGCCCTTTGTGCCTAGCTGCATGTCCGAGTATGCAAGTGCCATTGAGGGACAACTTGGAGTGGAATTCATTGACTGATTATCCAAAGTATAGGGTATGCCGGGAGGGATGCGACCTCGCGACCCAAAGGGGCTTTAGGGTCCAATAACGGGAAAAATCTGCGCATTCGGCTGCGTCACAGCGCGGTTGATGTCGTGCAATTTCAGGCAGTTGCGTGCCGTTGCCAAAAATGGCATGGAAGGGGGCATCGATTCGACTCAGCCTTCACGCCGCGAATTCAGCCAAGGATCTCTCGAACGAGACCACGAGTAAATTCGCGACGTTGCAGGCCCCCGTAACCATTCAAGCCTCTGATAATGAGGAACTTAGAAAAGGCCGCCCATGCAGGCTGTTACGAAACGCATTTTGAACTGAGATCAACGAAGGGTGCTCCGTCATGGAGCACCCTTCGATGTTTGGTGTTGGGATCGGGCCGCTGTCATCCGGGACTGAGTGCACGCGTGAGTCTGGCGTGACCCAGCACACAGATCATCCGTTTCAGGTTGTAAGCCATGGTGGCCAGCCCGATCTCGGTCCGGGCTCCGGCGAGTCCGCGCAGCAGCAGGCGCGGATGGCCGAAGATGCGGTATTTGAGCGCAGCGAAGGGATGCTCGACGGTGGAGCGTCTGAGCCGCATCGCCGCCGGCGTGGCTCTTTGCTGCATGCGAGCGAGGACTTCTTCATGCAGATGTCGTGTAATCAGGCGCTGCGGCGCCGTGGTGCAGCGGCTCTTCAGCGCACAGCCGCTGCAGGCCTCCTTGGGAGCCGCGTACATCACGCATCAATCTCTGCGCGAGAGCTGTTTCCGCTGCAGCGTTTCGCCTCCCGGACAGAGGAAGGTACAGTAATTGCACGAGGAGATCCCAGGTGAATAAAACCAGCGAAGTGATTCGAGAGATGCGGGGCTACTTCTGGTGGCTGGGTGAAGAGACACTGGAGGGTCGATTTGCACCGGCTACGGCAGTGCTAGGAACCCTGACGATCTCCGAGGATGGCTTGGCAAAGCTGACCGTAACAGGTTCGCTCATTCAATCCAGCTTTCTGCAACTCGATGCTGAGACAAAGCGTCACGCCGATATGCACCTCGATGCGCTCGCTGGGAAGATAATCGCGGGCAAGGTTGATGACGACAAGCGTTGCGTCTATCTTGAGCAGGTCGTTTACCAGGCAGGCGGTCGCACCTTGGATCACAGACTTTCGGAGAACTATCGCGCAGCGATCTGCCTTGTTGGAGAATCAACAACTCCTCTCGCTCCTGATTCCTATACTTTTTCCCGCCTCTCCATCGAGTTAACAGGCATGGAAGAGTGGCGCAGATACGATGCCCTGCGGGTTGAAGCAGCCAAACCAGATGGCCTACGCCAATCGCAGAATGTCTCTTATACTGCAGAACAATGGGACTACGACGTTGGTCAAGATAAACTCTCTGTCCGAACAGACGTGCACTGCACGGCTTTCAGCGACGTCAATGTGCGGAACATCGAATTCGAGCAGCATGACTGGATAGACTACACACCGGGCACCTCGCGGAGTCCAGCGGAACTCAAACAGGAATTCGGGTTTATCGAGGAACTTCTAGCACTACTCGGCGGACCTTACTACGCATTGAAATGGCCGCAAATTTCCACGCACAGGAAAAGCACGGAAGATGCCTACACGCTCTACTTCTACCGAAGCGCGGAGAAGGCATCTCCTCCAGAGGCGTGGGAGCTATGGACTTTTTTTCCGCAAGTCCGAGATCGCTTCGGCACGATCTTTGCCAACTGGCGAAAGAACAGACGTGAGCACGGAGCAGGGTTTTACCTCCAGCTTGCCGCGCTGCGGAGTTCCTCGATGTACATCGAGCATCGTTTCGTGAACTTGGTCTGGGGTATCGAGTCGCTGCACCGTTCACTCTATCCCAATGCCAAAGGACCCTCAAGCGAAAAGAAGACGATTGAATCGCTGCTCGCAAAATTCGATGAGCAATTGAACTCGAAGCAGAAGCGTTGGCTGGACAGGCAACTGAAGGGCGAGACCGAACCGAATCTTGAGGATAGGATTGTCGAAACCTTCAGCGGGCTGCCGTGGGAGATCGAAACTGGCAGTCTCATAGTCTTCGCAAAGAGATGCCAAGATCGCAGGAATGACATCTCCCACTACGGGGGTCCCCGGAAAGCAAAGAACGAGAGCTACGAGGCCTTCCTCCAGGATTTGATCCAACTCAGCGCAGCATTATTGCGTTTGTACCACGCGGCGCTTCTCAGAGAGATCGGAGTTGGTGACAGTACACTGAGGAGCACTCTATTCGATGTGCCCGTCAACTTTCGTATCCGGCAAGAATTCGGTCGAGTGGGCCTTTCCGTTCCCAAAAGGCCGGACCCCGTCATGCCACCCGTAGTCTGAGACCGTTGTAGTCGTAGTCCGGGAATAGCCCCGAGGCGTGAAATCCAAGTTCGACCGCATCTTCGATCCCGGCGAAAGGCTCAAGCGACCAATCCTCGTACCGCTTCGACCGTAGGGTTCGTAGCTCGCCGAACAGCTTCTCAATGACTGGAACCCATGCCGCCGCGCCACCGGCTGCGGTGAGTCTCGCTCCCGCTGCACTGCCGCTCTCCTCGGGTGATATGCGCGCGGCGGCGCGTCCAAGGTTGGTTAAGAGATCGAAGAGATTAGTGACACTGCTATTCCACAATGCCACAAGGCTTATCTGGCCTGCTTTGAATTGTGCGACTGATTGCCGAACACGGGCATTAATTCCGGCAAGATAGCGGGCATCGTTTTCGCGGAATTCTTCAATCTCCTGGTCCCCCATGAACTGGAAGGCCGCTGATTCTGCCGCATACTCGCTCCAGATACTGTCTGCGGTTTCGCGGCATATCCCAGGCCAGTCATTGTTCATAGGAGGCATCACAGTCTCAGGAAACCCATAGAGCAAGCGCCGCTGAAAATAATCCGTTACATGGCCGAATTCATGGGCTACCGTTGAGACAGCCGCCGGCATATCCAAGACAGCGCCTGCCGCCAGCACATCGCTGAGAAGGATGATCGTCCTCGCGGAGCTTCTGTCCACACCCCAACTCATAGTCTTGCCGCCGACCTCACCTTCTGCCTGCTGGGATACTCCAGCCTCTGGCTTGCCTAATTCGCGTTGCCAGTCTTTGGCGCGGTTATGCAACTCCGGGGTGAGTAGGATGAGCCGGAGGGGGCTGAGGTCAAGGAACGTACCGTGCTTCTCCATTCGACCAAGTATGCGATCGACTGCATTGGAGAAGTTCTCCGCGGAGACGATTTGCGCTCGTTCGGCGAAAATCAGCCACGAGCCTTCTTCGACGGCATCGATTGCGGCTTTGTCGACGAGAGGCAGGGAAATGTTGGCGTTTTCTTCGGTCAATTCTGTCTCCCTTTACTCGCCACCTTCAAGCTCGGGCGGCCAGAGGAATCCAGCCTCCATTTTTGGGCTGCGAGGTTCACCATCCGGCCTTCCATGCCACATGCGCCATCTTTCGATTTCGTTCAGCAATGCGAATGCCGACCTTCGGCGTAGCGGGTCGTTCTGCACCATCTCCATGAGCCGGCTTCGGATTGCGTTGGAACTGCGCGGCACCATCGTGACCGCATTGGATGAACCGGGATAGGGCCGATGCTCTACGAAAGACTCCTCGATGTTCTTTTGCAATTCATACGAGGTGCCGCTGGCGCTGCCGTCTCGGAGCAGTTGCAGCGACATCAGCAAAGCATCGGTGGTGCCGAGATTCGCCAACACCTTTCCGAGCAAGACTGCATGTGTGGCTGGAATATTCCCTTGAGCCAAGTCAAACATTCGCTGTAGCACTGTCGCGTCACGCTGCGCGAGTTCGGTGAGTCTGCGCACGACTCTGCCATCTTGATGGCGGATCAGTTCGTGCGATAAAGGCGGCAGAGTGGGATCAATGAAACTCAGGAGCAGGTTGCGAGCTTCCTGAGTTTCAAACTGAGCGACAGCGTCCACCCAGTCATTCCCCAAATTTTGGACGCGCACGCTATCGCCGGCAAGCTCTCCCAGTAGCGCCACAGCATCGGGACAGCGGCTCAGCCCCAATGCCTTTGCCAGCGCCCGCATACCTTCCATCGACAAGAGCTTTTCCTCGATTAACTGTCGCACTCGTTGGATGCTCGCACTCGGGTCGTCAGTGAAAAAAACAATACCAACAACATGCGAGATAAGGCTCGATTCCTGGGAGTTCCAGCGATGCGCTCGGACGTGTTCGATGATCGGTTCGACGATCTCCCAGGTCTTCTCGGACGGCAAAACGACTCCCTGCATTAACAGTGCTTCGAGTCCGTGCACGCGCGGCCAAGCATCGTACAAGTAAACTGGTTGTGTGGATGCGCGATGTGTCCTCGGCCTTGAAGGCTCGATCTGTGGATAGCTCAAGATATCTAAGACCAACTCTACGAAAGCTCGCCCATCCAATTCAGCCAAGACAATGGCAAGGTGCTTCAGGCGCCCGTTGAGTGCAGCTGGCTGCGGTTCCGCTGCTCGCTCAGCGACCAAGGTCTCGATATGTTGTCGCAACACGGCAGCAAGTTCGGTTCTTTGCGGTTCACGAAAAATCGATTCTCCTTCATCCGCCCTGGCTTTCCAAATAAGGCTGAAATCTTTGTTTCGCATCGGCCAGGCCCTCGCCCGAAAGTGCGGTGAAGAACGTTCGCTTTGGGCCAGTTGGAAAAGACCCCAGGCCGCATCGTGTTCGTAGTCCGGGACCGTGAGAAGCCGAATCAACAAGTCCCTGGCGGCGTCAAAAGCCAGACGGATCATTGCCTGGACATACCATCCCGTCCAGCTCATCACAGCTCCGTTTCCTCGCTTGCTACGGTGGTCTGCGGCCCGTGCCAGCCGACCGGTTCGGACTCGCTCGATATCAGCCTCGACCAAGCGCTCGATTGCGGCTAAGTCGGATGGTTCGCCGACCTGAGCCAGGACCGTAGCGAAATACCCTTTCAACTGTCCGCTAAAGTCATCCTGGGCGAGTACGGTCGGCATCGCCGCGTTGAGATAATTACGCAACGCCTCGCGGACTTCTGCTGATAATCCTTCCCGGAGCGATGCATTGTCTTGTCCGACCAGATGGAAAATCTCGGCTACGACCTCGATCTGCACTGCGTCAGTCCTGCTGCCGATCTCCTGCAGAATGCCCTCGACGGCCGAGTGTGGTGACATCCCTCGCAGTAGGTCCTCCAACTGCCTTGCAAGCTTTGCTTCCGCCTGCTTGTCATCACCGGGCTTGCTGGTAGCGATGATCGGGACCAGCTCGCAGATGCGACAGAAGAGACGTTGCACGATTTCGCGATCCGCGAATTTGCGAAGCAGCGGAATGATGCCCGGTACCCTCAACTCAGTGAGATCGTCACTGGTGGCTCGATTCAGAAACTCGGTACGCTGAGCGTCTGTTAGCCCGTCGACAAGGTCGATCCAACCGTCGGGGCGAAGTGCTCCTGCCAGTAGATTCTGGATGACCCATGTTGTCACCCACCGGGAATCTGCCCTCCTCAGGGACTCTATTGTGGCCCGGAGTTCTCGGCCCTGAAGATCGCGGCTCTCCAGGTCTCTGACTTGGTCGGCTTCCAGTTGAAAGAGCGACTCTTTGAGTTCGTCGATGAAGCTTTCATGACCGAAGCTCGCGGCCTGTCTCCACGCCAGAAACCTGCCGAGAGGTCCATCGGCATTGTTTGCCGCGGCAACATAACTTTCCAAGGCCCGCGGATGCATCGACGGCGGCAACTCGCTGGAGTGCATCCCGGCGATCAACTCCTTGAAGTCGGCGTCGTCCAGCGTCTCCGAGAAACGGGCTATCTCTTCAAGAGACATACCCCACCAGACAAACGACAGCAGACTCTTTCGAACACGGGGAGCAGGATCTTTCAGGGCAAAGGTGACAACTTCAGCGGGAGCGGGGGTACGCTGCATCATCTCCGCCACGAAGCTTGCCCTGGCGTTTTCGGACCATCGGCTGACCGTTTCCTCCCACGCCACGCCGAGGCTGGCGACCTCGAATGGTTCGCCTGTCCGATACGGCCCAAGCTGGAGGTTGATATCTTCAGAGGACAGCAGCGGTTCCAAAATATCTCTGAAGTCCTCTGACCCACTTGCCACCATGCCGGCCAAGGCAATGTCTCTGTGTTGACTGAATGCGCTCTGCCACAACTGGCGCAGTCGAGCGCCCAACGCCTCACGTGTCAGCCCCCACACTTCGGAACCGCACAAACGAGCCAGTTTAGCGGCGAAGGTTGCGTCCAAGGGCAGCGCCATCTCCACAAGTGCCTGTCCCATCGCGACCGCATTGGGAAGCGGTTCATCCTCGGTGTGCCGCCCGATGAACTCCGCCAGCATCTCGACTGGCTGAGTCCAAGCAGGCTCGTTGATATAGCGAGCGGCGAAACCGTCTCGCCCCGTGCCGGTTGTCACGATCTCGGCCAGTTCGCGCTTCAGATGGAGCGCTGCGAACGACTCTTGAAACTGCTGGTGCAAAAACGTGTAGGTGATATCCGGATACGTCGACCGTTCAAGTACATGGTGGGAGCACAAGACAGTCAGAACGCTGCCGGGATCTGGCACCGCGCCTAACTGTCCAGCGTCTTGAAGCGCGCGCGAACAAGCATTGATCGCTTGGCGAGCCGTTGTTTCGGGGAGTTGAACGCCGCCGCGCGCCACGAGAGAACTCCCGAGTCTCTCCAGGAAGGCACGGCCCAGCCCCGAAAGAGGAGCATTTTCGAGAGCAGCCTGATGCGTTTCCGCATTTTCCATCATCTCGGTCACGGCGTCCAGGACCCCTAGTCGGCTGGTGGGAATTCTCTTGCCGGCCTGAAACAGAGAGACCACTTCGGCCAAGATCATGGGGGTTCGGGTCAGATCGTCCAAGACACGCTCTGCACGGAGCTGCTCGATGAGGGGTTCTGCGGCGTCGCCGAGGCGAGTCCGAACGTAGGCACCCCGCTCCTGTCGCGTCAGCGGTTGAATCCTGAAGCGAGAACTTCCAGGGAGAGGTGGAGCGATTGGATGCGCGCGGGTAGCGACGGCAATCCCGGCATCTGCGAACGAGCGTTCCAGGTCGCGGATCATTCCCGCCGCATTGGTTGATTCGGAAGCCGCAAGCTCATTCCATCCGTTGAGAAGAAAAACGATCTGCCCGGCTTGATGGATACGGGCGAGGTCTGCTGCCGTCAAACCGCGTGCCTGGAACTCGGGCGTTCCTGCGATGAAGTCGAAAACTCCGACGTTCCGACGCACCCAGGCTGGAAGGTCTATTAGGAAGGCGATCTTGCCCTGGGCCTGCTGCTCACGAGCCAATTGAATCAGAGTGGTGGTCTTTCCACGACCGGCAGGCGCCTCCAACACGACTCGATGGCTTCGAGAGAGGAGTTCGTGCAACCCAGCCCGTTGTTGTATCTCCTGAGTCTCCGCACCCTTGTCGTCCAGACGGAGCAACCGCAGATTGATGATTGGGTGGTCTCCCAGCCGTCGAGACCAGTTCGCGATGATCTCGCCATTGGCGGCGAGAGCATTCTGGACGAGAGACTCGACCGTTGGTTCCGGGGGAGGAACCGCGATCCCAAGATGTTCAGCGCATAGGCCGACGTTACTCGGCATCTGGAGGGTCGTAATAATCTCTTCTCGCGACATTACGATCAGATCCCAGCCGTATTCCTTCTTTATCTCCGCCTGCCACTGCTCCACGGTGTAATTTGTCACTTGGCCGGAGGTAACGAAGACCAGTATCTGCAGATCTTTGAAATGCGGTTTTGCGCGCTCGGCGTCTGCCTGAATTTTCTTTAGCTCTGGCGTGATAGACGAGCAGAGGCCCATGCCCTTCTGTAACGAGGAGAGAATTGCTGGCGCGTGAGCGTCCAGCCCAAGGTCCTTCTTCCTCTCGCACGCAATCAGCTCTGGCCACCTGAGCTTTCCCAGGACAACCGCGAGTCCCTGGAATCGCATGCCTCCCTCGTCAGAGGCCACTGCGTCGAGCGCGTGTTCGATAGCGACACGGGAAACGGACATAGTTCACCCTGAACTCTATTCCCTAGAATACGATGGGGAACCTGATGCGCCTTGTATGGGTTCGTCGCTTCTCTCCGTCTGGCTTCGGCTTGAATCTGTTCCACATTGATTGGGCGGTCCAGGCAGGAGCATACTTAAGCCAGGTATGCGATGAGCCATAGACGGGAGCTATAGGCCGAGCCGCAACAGGCAACTATGCAAATCAATGTTGAGAGAAAACCCGTCACCGATGGCCATAGCCTCTGTCCAGGAAGTTCTCAGCCGGTGCCTTCGGACACCGTTAATATGAACGGCCAAACCGCTGCCCGCGACACAGCCATCTGCCCTGACTGCGGTCAACGAGTCGCCGTTTGGCTGTCTGGACCGGTTGGGTCGACTGAGCAATTGGGGCAGTGGATTCGTGATCCGCACCCTGAACCGAACGACGCGAGGCCCTGACCGATACCCGCTGTTGGGATAATAGGTTGAAGCGGCTGTCCGAGGTTCCGCGGATGTCCAATTGCGGGAAAAGCCTTGCGATGCGTGGAGTACGGTCTGTGCCATGCATTTTCAATAAGTTACGTCTGGAATTCGTGATGGCATGGATGAAGCCATCGCTTCACGCCACAGCTTCGGCCAATGATCTCCCAAACGGAACCACGAGTAAATTCGCGACGTTGCAGGCCCCCGCAACCATCCGAATTTGCTATCAATTCCATTTAGAAGGCCGTTGATTGAGTCGGCAGTATAGACCCCCTACTCGGGGGTCTGTCATTTTGGGTTTTTCTTTTGCTGCAAGACAGTTGACTCTGTGGGTATGGCCAGCCTTCTGGGGGCCAACTCTTGCCTGCGGTTATCGATGTTTGTGCCAATGCCACTTCCTATTTCCCTACCTCATTTGTGGTATAATTTTAGGAAGTGGAGGGGTACATGCAGCCCGAACGACGTGTGTACAAGGATGTTCAGGGTGTTGACGCGCGGCTCACTGAATTGGGACTCGAGCAAGAACTGCTGTTGCAAGCAACTCAGCGCGGCTTGGCGGCCTTCGCCGCATGTACCCCACATCATCCCAGGAACTATCCGGCGCTGGCGAGTTGGGCAGAGACGTTCCGGGGGCTGAGCGATTTGCTCGTTGTGCATCCCTATCGATGGACGAAGCTCGATGATAATGGGCAGCCTCAGGTGCATAATCCATCGGGCTTGATCGCCATTACGGTGGCGGGTGGTGATAGCAATACGGGACGTATCGGCGATGCGGAGCCGAAGACCTCTGCCAGTAAAGGCGATGCAACTTCCAGAGCCATGTTGGAGAACGCTTACCTATTCCCTGATATGGAGGCCGACGCACGGGCGAAGTTGGAAAAGATGAATCGTCGGCAGACTTGGTTTCTGCTTGTTCACCGGGATTTGGTGGCCGGAGAGATGCGGTGTGAACTTTCAATGCCGATTTCGATGTCGGAAGATCGCCGAATCGACGGTTGGGCCGAGCGCATTCTGCTCAGGTCGACGAGTTTCGATGCGGCTCTCCTCCGGGGAATCCCAGACGAACCTACCCCTCTCACCGATGAGGTGAAGATTGAACTGAAGCGCCGTGCTTAGCGTTGACAGATCGAATTTCAATCCTAGCCGTCTTGCACTTGCCCGCCGTCGCCGGGGTCTGACCAAAGTGCAACTAGCTGAGAAGCTTGGTATCACCTACCGTGCGCTTGTTGGTTACGAGATCGGCGAGTATCCCCCTAGTCCAGAAATGCTAGACACGATCTCTAACATTTTGGAATTTCCGAGTGGATTCTTTGTTGGACCCGACTTGGAGAGCGTAGCCGCTCGTGACGTGAGCTTCCGATCACTGTCAAAAATGACTGCCAAACATCGTGAAGTTGCGTTGGCTCAGGGTGAGCTTGCTCTTTATCTGTCCAAGTGGCTTGAAGAGCGTTTTGAGTTGCCGGAGATCGATCTGCCCGACCTCCATCAGGAATCTGACCCGGAAGCCGCAGCTGAAACATTGCGCGCATATTGGGGATTGGGACAGCTTGCGATCCGTAATGTAATTCATCTCTTGGAGTCCAAGGGCGTCAGAGTATTCTCTCTGAACATTGAGACAAGCGATGTGGACGCTATCTCGACTTGGAAAGGCGGAATGCCCTTCATATTTCTGAATGGCTACAAGACCCCGGAACGAAGCCGATTTGACGCAGCACACGAGCTAGGACACTTGATCCTGCACAGGCATGGAGCACCACTGGGCAGAGTTGCCGAAGATGAAGCGCATCGATTCGCTTCCGCGTTCCTAATGCCAAGAGCGAATGTGCTTGCCCATTCGCCCAGGTTCGCCAGCGTTCCTGAACTCTTTAGACTGAAGACGATTTTTGGAGTGTCTCTTGCCGCAATCAACTATCGTCTGCACGAGCTGACACTGATCAGTGATTGGCACTATCGCTCACTTTCAATCGAACTCTCAAAACGAGGCTACCGCACTACCGAACCGGAACCGCTCGAAAGAGAAACCTCTCTGATACTTCCCATGATTTTTGGGCGTTTGTATGAAGACGGCTACACAAGAAGCCGTATAGCGTATGAGCTTGGCTTACCACCGTTGGAGTTGGAGAGCTTGCTGTTCTCCCTGGTGATCACCGGACTTGAGGGTGGCAAAACCATAGGCACAGAGGGTACGAGAAGAGCCAATCTAAAGCTGGTCAAATAGAAGCCAGCTGAGAGCGGAACTCTGGAGGATCATCAAATGGCTACAGCGTTCGCATGGGTTCCTAAGCGGAATGCTTTTGCGTCTAGGACTCAGTCCCAGTTTCTTCGTCCATCCGATCGCCACGAGCCGCTCTCTTCTTCGAAGTTGTCTAGGTCGATCAACTGACTCTCATCCTCCCACCAGATCAGCGAAAGAACGCTCTGGTTGGTCCACAGTCTTGAATCTTCTTTGACCCAATATTGGTCGGCGCGAAAGTTTTTGATCCACTGGTCTGCCCGTCTGTCTTGAGGTCCTGAGCCTACAGTACGCCCCTGTAAGAGAGCTGTTGCCTGTGTCGATTGGCCGGGACGATCTACGGGCCAGAGCTTACCGTTGACCGTCGAACTGGCAACATACCATTGGCGTCCTTTGGGGGTGCTGCAGATGAGCATTGCAGGATAGGAGCCGTACTCCACAAGCCGGATCGCTGTCGCAGACAGGCTCATCTTGAATATGGCCGCGAGTTTCTCGGCGGATGCAAATGTTATAGGCAGATCTTTCGATAAAGGGCGGAACATCCTGGCGGGAAGCAAAAGGTCAGCGGCAAAACGATTTGCGCGCTTTTCTGGATTATCTTCGGACCATTCGCGAACGAACATCTGCTCATTACACTGGAATGTTGCGGTTCGCCTGTCTCGCATCCAATGACCAAGCTCATGGCCGCCTGAGAAGCGTTGCCGCTCTGGGGAAGAGTTTGCGTTGATAGTGATAATGGCGGAGTCGTCCAGACCCATGATCCGCGCCTCGCAGCCAGACAGTGGCTTGTATTGAATCAAGGCTCCACAATGCAAGGCGATTGCTTCGATATCCAAGTCATCAGGTTCTCGAATTCCCAAATCGGACAAAATTTCCGCCGGAGTCTGTCCCGAACTATTTGTTTCCATCGCCATTCTGCTCCCCGATGTCATCGAACGCACCTAATTCCATTAGGTCTTCGAGGGCTGATTGGACATCCTCGTCGGATAATTCCTTGAGATCTCGATATTTTGCAGTGATCCGAGCAACACGTTTGTCTTTTGTTGCAGCATCGGTAAGCATCCTGAGTCTCTCAGCAGGAGTCGTAGGCATGACAAAGTGTCGAGTGCGACGCGCTGTCGACCTCGTTCGATAGGCAGAGCGGGCAGCGTGTAGCTTTCTTTGCTCAAAGCCACGAACCGCATCGAGCAACGTGGTCTTAACGTCCGCAGCAATTTTCTCGGTATCCTGCCCCGCGGCTTTCGCCTCCGCCAGGAGATCTTCGGGGGAAGCTTGCCCTACGGATTCGGCTAGATTACCGAACAGGGTTCTAAGATCCATTTTGCTGGGATTCGTATCAGCGGACATGGGGCATTCCTTCCGGCCAGTTCTTCTGGATCGCACGATCCATTCTCCTGACTGCCGTGTCGTATTCGGTGCGAGTAAGATCCAGGGCCTTCATGATTTCAGGTCCCTTGGTCCCGCGTCGCCATTCGCTGTAAATCAGAGATGCTAGTGCATCCTCGCTAAAGAGCGCTTCGATCTGCTGGAAAAGTTCTTCCTGGGTGAGTTCTTCGCTTTCGATGAGTAGTTGCTCCGGGGTAAGCCGATAGTCGACAGCGCGCTGAATCGCATTCGGGATCTCGTCGCCGTCAGCGTTCGAAGCGTGCAGATCCGCTTCAAGGACCGGCATCTCCTCTCGCTTGCCCTGTTTCCGCCAGTCGAATTCGATGCTCGCAATGACCCCGCCGAGGAAGCCGACGAAATCGACCTTTTGAGGCTTCCAGTGACGCTTGTTCTCGAGGACCCGATGAATCGCCACCTGCAAGATTTCGTTGCCGTCTGTTCCCGGGACGTGCCTTCGAAGGCGATAGGCAGCCCCGTCCGCCAGCCGCTTCAGTTTCACTGACTCGGCCTCCGTCAGCGAAGCAATCGCCTCCCGTACTTCATCCGGGCCGGCAACCATCTCGGCACCGCCCAGAGGTCCTGCTTTTTCTTTCATTTGGCCTTCCAAAAGACCTTCTATTTCATAATGCTCTCGAATGGAGCGATTTGGACATTCACGCCTGACAACAGCCCGCCAAAAATAAAAAATCGGAGCTCTGTCCAAATCCGCCAGGGCAGGAGCATTCCATATTGAGGGTTCCACTGACGGAGCCTTACGGAGAACTTACATGCCCCATAGTGAAGAGGTATTGGCTCAAACCGAAGAACGCCACCACTACCGCACGGTCAAGATCTACATTGACCGCATCGAGAAAACCTCCCCAACCCCAACCGCCGGAGTTGCTTTATACGCGCTCGGTGCCGTACCGGACGGCTACGTTCTCTTCCGCGAGGTCCAGGGACATCGCGACGACGAACTCGTTCCAAAAACCGAGTCTCCGATCCACTTGACCGAATGGGAGCACTTCTACAGCGCGCAAGGCAAGCTCAACCCAGGGAGCATTGCTTAGATGAGTGCTACTGCGATCCCGGCTGTCCTGCCACAAATCGACCTGGACTTCCTGAACGAGAAGGGTTGGCAATATGAGATCGCACCTCATCCTGGTGAGTTGCGTATCTATATCCGCAACTTCTCTTTGCCGGAGGTGTATTCGCCACGGGTTGCTGACCTCCTCATCCGGCTCCCTTTCGGGTACCCGCAGTCGAACCCCGACATGTTCTGGACGAAGCCGGATGTGCGGCTGCGGAACGGCGCCTTTCCTACCCGCGCGGACTACCATGATCCGTCGGCAGATAACTGGCAACGATGGTCTCGGCACGGTGGCTGGAGGCCGGCGACCGACAACCTGCGTAGCAAGATGGCCTCCGTGAAGAGAGAGTTGGAGGTCGGAATCTGATGCGGTACTCGATCACGTTTGCGGAAGACGACTATCGCTCTCTCACCGACCACCTACACCAAGCTGGGTCAACAGAACAGGGGGCCTATCTGCTTTGCAGCCTTTCAGTCGCTGAGTCCGAATCGCGGCTTCTCATCCGGGAGGTTATCCCTGTCCTGCCCGAGGAGATCATCAGCGCCTCCGGCACCCACATGGAGATTGCACCACAATCATTCATGCGAGCGATGAAGCACGCCGACGCCGGACACTTCTCTTTCGTCTTTGTCCATTCCCACCCATACGGTCCCGTCGGCCATTCCAGACAGGACGATGTCACCGAACCGGGTCTCTTCCGCACCGCCTACATCCGCATAAGCGGGCGTGCTATCCACGCCAGTATTGTCTGTTCTGGAGTCGACCACCCGCGAGCCAGAGTCTGGCATGCGGACGGGACCACTTCGCCTATCGACGTCATTCGCATTATTGGCAACCGGTTCCGATTTCTTCACCGCGATCCTCAAAAGAATGCGAGCGTGGAGATCTTCGATCGGCAGGTACGAGCTTTCGGCCCCGAGATCCAACATTTGCTCAAGAGTCTGCATATTGGGATCGTCGGCAACGGTGGGACGGGATCGGCGGTAGCAGAGCAGCTGATTAGATTGGGTGTTGGCAGGCTATCCCTCTTCGAGGGGCAGACGCTCGACGCATCCAATGTCACCCGCGTATACGGCTCGCGATTGGATGATGTCAACCGGCCCAAAGTCGAGATCATTGAACGTCTTGCCAAGGACATCGGCTTAAAGACTGTGATCATTCCTTACCCGGAACACATCACCGACGCAGCTACCGCCAAAGCGTTGCGCGATTGTGATGTGGTATTCGGTTGCACCGACGATGAGTGGGGCCGGTCGATTCTCTCCAAATTGGCGATCGATTACTTCATCCCGGTGATCGACATGGGAGTCAAGATCGATTCCAACGAGGGATCGATTATCTCAGTACAAGGTCGCGTAACTACCTTGTCTCCCGGTGCGGCATGTCTCTTTTGCCGCGGCAGGATCACCGCCGAAGGCGTCCGCGCACAGGTCATAGAGAGCTGCAATCCATCGCAAGCGGAGGAACTGCGGCGGCAACATTATGCCCCGGAGTTGCACGGCAATGCCCCAGCTGTAATCGCGTTCACAACGGCTGTCGCATCGACGGCTGTCTCAGAACTCCTGCATCGCCTGACCGGCTTCATGGGATCAGAGCGAGTCAGCAGCGAAGTCATCCATTTTTTTGACCAGACCAGAATGCGGACCAATCACGTTGCGCCGAGTTGCGACTGTTACTGTGGCGACCGACAACGCTGGGGACTCGGCGACCAGAAGCCCTTCCTGGGGATGCTATGGCAAGAATGAAAATACCCACTATGTTGCATCGGCTGTGGGCCAGTGTTACTCAACGTTCACCCATCTTGCAGGTGCGAATCATTAGATCGATGCGCGATTTGCCGTACTCGATTGGTCGCCGCCTCTATATTGTCGGCGAAACCGAAAGATACAAATGGGCGATATTGTCTTGTCCTTGCGGTTGTGGGGAACGAATCGACATCTGTTTAATGCCATCTGCGAGCCCGAGATGGCACCTCGTACTGCGAGGTAGTTGCGCAACTCTATCACCGTCGATCTGGGTACCGCGAGAAAGATGTGGAAGCCACTTTTGGATTCGGAACAGCCAGATTATCTGGTGCGAGAGACAGCAGTTGTGACTGAAATAGAGTTTTCTTCCCCCGATGAATTCGTGGCGTTGTGAGGGCCTGCAACCTCTCGAATTTACTCGCAGTCCCGTTGAAAGGCCGCTCGCTCAACTCGCGGCGTAATATGAGGTACGCTTTAGTGGGACACGTTTAATGCTGCTTATGGCCTCTGGCCCTTCCCAAAACTCCTGTCCTGGTCAATGAACAGTGATAACGACCCGCTGATACCGTGTCAGCGCTGGTGTGCCATTGTCGGTCGCCTCCAGGACGACATCGATCGTCTGCCCCGGCTTGGCGTCGTCGGGTGTGCGGAATGCCGTTTTCAGTGTCGTTGGGTTCGCGAGGAGTATGTCCCCGGGGTACGTGCCGGCATCGTTATACTGCCACCACCGCACACTCACCTCGTTGTGATCTGGATCCGATATTTCCCCCTCTAATTGAACAGTGGTGCCAGGAGCAGCCATAACAGCTCGTGGCCCCTTGATTGTGACTACAGGCGGGTGATTCGCATCGCTGAATCTTGGCGTCACAGACCATAGCATCCGCGCAGCCAGGTCATTCTCCGCCGCAGCAAGAAAGCGAGCAGCGATCGCAGCTGTTCGCGGCGGTACTGGAGGGAAATGGAAACTCGAGAAATCGATTGATTGCCTTTCTTTTGGAGCGCTAACCTTATTCGCATCACTACCCGCCGGCGCCAATCCCCGTGCGATGCCCGAGGCGTCGATGGGTGCAACGGGTGGAGGTGGCCCAAAGAGGGAGGGCATTCTGACGCCTGGGTGCATCCATCCTCCCCATCCTCCCCATTGGGGATTCTCGTAGGCCCGCAGCCCATTCGCGATTAGATTGAGAAAAGTGGGCGTATCGCCCTCACCAAGAAATGATCCCTTCGACTGCGGCGGCATCCAGACCATGTACCCCTTTTGCTTGAGCTGGTCGCTCGTGTAGCCCGAAAGTCCGAAGTAGTCCGTCGGGTCACCCTTCACCATCTGCTTGCCGTCGCCCCAGACGCGATAAAGCGCACCCAGTGGTCCGCGGCTCGAGATATTATTCTGTGTCCATTCGGGGCTGAAGTATTTCTTGTCTTCAGAAGCAGCCATCAGCTGTGCACCATATCCGAAGTTGATTCCCGAAAATTCGTAGAGTCGTACGTCCGGCCAGTTCGGACGGATATAGCTGGCTTCTGTGCCATCCTGATCGCCCGAAGGAATGATGATGAGCTTCCGCGACACCTTCTCGCGAATCGCCTTCCACTGCGGGGTCTTCTCGTATTGGCTGTATATGGATCGCAGTGCGCGAGCGATCGTACTTTCTCCTCCCTGCGCAGTCACATAGAGAGGACCGGGCTCGTCGTCTAGCAGAAGTGACTTGATCAGGTTGGATCCATCCGTGTCTTTCGAGTAGTCGCCATCGAAATCCACGTTCCCCCACTTGATCTTTGACTTGAGAACGGCCGGGGATGGGTAACCCGGATCGTGAAGTTTCAGATTCGGATAGACTTTGGCGTACGCATCCACGATGTCGTCAATAAACCGTTCATCTGGAGAAAAGCGCCATGATTTGCACGGGCATAGCCCAAGCCGTGAGTACTCGCGGTCTGCGATGTACTGTGTCGTGCCTTTATCATCTCCTCGCCAATGGAACTGGCTGCTGACATACACAAGGCCCTCAAACCGCACGTCCGAGCTGTAAAGAATCGCACGGATTATCGTGTTGTTATCGTCCAGCTCAGGATCGGCCGTGATCACAACCCTGGGCTTGACCGATTCGCTTTTCCTCTGATGGGCAGGCCCTGCAATAGCTATCAATGGAACCAGTGCCAGTGTCCAGCTGCAAATGCAGTTCCACATTAGGTGCGCTCGCTTCGTACACATCGTAGATTCCTCTCAAGATCACTTCAAATCAGAACATTGCGCGCGTGTCATCAGATGGTCCCGAGAACTGCGCCACCTTCCGACTGAAAAGCCTCATTATTCTTCCTTAGAAATCACTGGGTCAAGCATCATTTGCGCTGAAGCATAAGTATGCACGTTTATGCATGTGAATGCACTTCCGCGCATATTTATGCCGTGTATGATCCCGATCGCTCGTGTCTCTGCAACGTGGAATGCAAGGGAATAGGTGCGACTCGCAGATGGCATCGTTGTTCTCTCGACGCACAATCGAGTCACACGTTGGATCTTGTGCCGAGGCTCTCCAAGAGAACCATGTAGCATAAATATGCATATATGCAGTTCCTTCTTGACTTCTGCGCAGCCATTCGCATACTGTTGCTGGTCGGACTAGACGAGCAGTCTTCCCGAAAATCTCATTGAGTTCTAATTGGAAGTACGCCTGCCGTTTAGGTCAACATGTCTCTAAGCATGCCGCGCTCGACGCGCGCCAATATCTGCCCAACGGGACATTGGCAATGTTGAAAGGAGTACGACAATTGATGATGCTCTCTAGATTCTCTCTTTGCATTATTTCTGCATTTGCCGGCCTGTCTTCTGGAGCGGTTCTTGCTCAACATGCTTCTCCTGCGCAGGCGAGCGCCGAGTGCATAGCAGCAGGCACTCCGGCTTCCTGGCATAGCAACACCGCGCCACTGCAATCTCCGCAGCTTTCTTCGAACGGTGAGGTGACCCTGCAGTTTTGCGCGCCTGACGCACACTCCGTTCGTGTGTTTGGAGACTGGAATGCGAAAAGCGCGAATGGAGATCTCCTCAGGAAGGGCGAACACGGAGTCTGGTCCATATCCTTCGGACCGCTGAAGCCGGATCTCTACACGTATTGGTTTCTTGTCGATGGTGTAAAGACCATCGATCCCAACAATGTTCACTCTGCCAATGATGCAGCCCGAATTGCGAGCTACTTTATCCTGGCGCATCCCGAGACGGACAGCGCAATGTACGTAAGCAAGGACGTGTCTCATGGGCGAGTCTCCGCAATCTGGTACTCATCTGAGGGCGTAGCAACCCCAAGAAGAGCGTTGATCTATATGCCTCCCGATTACGACAAGAGTGAACAGCACTACCCCGTACTCTATCTTCTCCACGGATGGGGAGGTGATGAGAATGAATGGATTGATTTGGGACGTGCAGCACAAATCATGGACAATCTGATTGCCGCTCACAAAGTTGTCCCAATGATCGTTGTCATGCCGAACGGACATCACGACCGGCACGCTGTTCCCGACATCTCTTCCCCTCCAAGCACATCCGACCTGGCTCCGCTGCCGCCGAGAGGGTACGACATCACTCCAAGCATCACGGCGATTGGAAAGAGTGTAGTCAATGATCTCGTTCCCTTTGTGGATCAAAACTTCCGGACGCTCACTGATAGCAATTCCCGGGCGGTGGCAGGACTTTCGATGGGTGGAGGGCAATCGCTGTACATCGGCTTGAACCATCCTGAAATGTTTGCCTGGGTTGCCTCCTTCAGCGGTGCGGTTATTGCTTGGCCAGATGCCATGATGCCTGCCGCTGCGCCAGCACCGAACCAGGGAACCGAGGCCGTGATCCCGCATTATAAGCTGAATCTAAGAGCGATTAACAAAGATGCGCCAGGACTGAACGAGTCGATTAACGCGAAATTGCGTCTCTTGTACATCGCCTGCGGTATGGATGACGGTCTACTGTCATCCAATGAGGAATTTGAATCCTGGCTTGCGGAGAGCAATATTCATTTCGTCCGCCAAAATGTGCCCGGATACGCGCACGTCTGGAGTCTTTGGAGGAGAAACCTTGTGGAAGTCGCGCCTCTCCTCTTCCGACCACAGCTCCCATCGCAACATGGACAATGATCGAATCGTCGACGACAGCCAAAGATAAGTTAACCGTGCTTGCTGTGACTGTATGTCGCACAGTCTCTCCGGATAGCAAGTGTTCGTGGCCAGAATCGGATCGCGTCTTAACGGCGCGACATTGTGCCACTTTCGGACTCGTGCTTTATCCCCCTAAGGAATCTCTGCACAAGTCTACGACCCGCGTGATAGTTGAATAGACTGGAAGCATGAAGCGGATTGCGCGGATTCAGCAGACACTGGCATCGCAGGCGAGTTTTGAGAAGCATGGTCGCAAGAGCAAGCGGGAACTGTT